>CAUQPD010000010.1:0-36369 GCA_963519935.1 uncultured Streptococcus sp. | reverse complement strand
GTCTTCAATTTGGTATTACTGCAGGGGAGTCTCCAGAATTTGAAGACGAAGTTGTAGCGAGAAAGTATAGTCGTATCCCACTTTATTATGACTGGCACCCTGAATTTGAAGATTATTATGGCTTCAGTTTAGCTTGGAAAAAATACGAGTCTGATAGCGATTTGTCAATTTTTTTCTATACAACGTAAGAAGCGGGAGGATATGTATGAATCAAGCATGGGATTTATTGTTTGAGGGTAAGATTAATGAGGCTAAAAAATTAGTTGAAGCTGATTTTTTATTGGAAACTTGCACAGATTTTAGTTTGTTAAATTTGATGGGGTATATTTATCTTGAAGAGCAAAAATACAACGAGTGCTTAAGTATCTATCAGCGTTACATTGACTTAGCACGAACTAAAAGCGACCCAGAAAATGAACATATAGGCTATCATCAGTTAGCCATGGTTTATCGTGAAATGAATGAATTTCAAACAGCCCTTTTCTATATCGAAAGAGAGCAAAAAATCATTGAAGAAGCTTTTACAGAGGATACCCTCAAATCTTCTGTTAACAATTATGAGCAAGGTTATTTACGATTAAAGCTAGGGAAAGTAGCAGAAGCATTCATGTATATGGAACAGTCCTTAAAACAAGCTTTGCAAACAGATGATTTGATTGCCCAAGCTTGTGCTTATAGAGGTTTAGGAGAGATTGGTTCGATACAAAATCCTGAAGAATCACATGAAAATTTTTTACAAGCTATCGCTCTTTTTGAAAAGGCAGGCGATCAGATTGGTGCTCAAGAGGTTAGAAAATTGCTAAATAATAAAAAGTAGCCTGTTCAGGCTACTTTTTATTAAAACACGCGATAGACATAAGGATTTTCTGGTTTGTCTACTTTTGTGAAACTCTCAACCTCTAGTGTTGGGAGTTTTTGTTTGAGTTCTTTATGGTAGTGGAGGGTCAGGGCTCCTCTAGCGGTAATCCAGGTATTGTCAGGATACTGGCGTGAGTTTCCCTTGGTCAAGAGTCCGTATACACCAGAGTCTGCGATACAGTGGATTATCCCAAAGCGAAAGAGGAACTGGCTATCTGGATGACTAGGATCGTTATAGACAAAACCTGTAAATTCGATTTTCTTTCCTTCAAACTCTTGAGGGTAGTCATAGAGAACTTCCATGACCTCCATATAGTTTTCATCAGTGATTTGAATGGTTGGTTGGGTGAGGTATTTGTCAGCTGTAGACCTCATTTCCTTTTCATAAGCAGATTTGGAAAAATAGGTGCTGGTATCGGGTTTGAGGTATTGACTGGATGTTCCTTCGCTTGCCTGAATAGCAGTATCGATTCCCTCAGCAAGTGGGAAATGGTATCCCTTAGCAGACACGGTTCTCGAGTCCAAACTTACTGTCGGAAAGGCAACCCCAATCAACAGAGGTAGTGACAGTAAAAGGAGGCTGATTCGTCTAGCTCGACGACTTTCTAAATGGCTGTGAGAGTTGATTTTCTTGATCCAGATATAGAATTGGACCAGAGCCAATAGAAGAGAAAGGAGCATGGAAATATAGACTAGATAGGAATAGTGGAGGTTAATGTAGTGACTGAGCTTGCCAGATAGCTGCAGATACAGAGTTAGGACAAAATAGCCCAGTAAAATGATAAATCGAATCATAGCATCACCCCTATCATGTAAGAATAAAGCAAGACAAGCAGAGACACGATGCCCATGAATTGCCAGATGAAGCGCGCTTTGAGATAGTGCTTCATCATGAGGAGATTTTTGATATCAAGCATGGGGCCAATGACCAGAAAAGAAAGGACTGGCGCTAGGCCGAAGCTCGAGAGGAGAGAAGCTCCGATAAAGGCGTCTGCCTCGCTACAGAGGGAAAGTAGAAAGGCAAGAAACATGAGCAAGAGAATCGCAAGTATTGGACTAGCACTGATAGAGGTCAGGATCCGAGTCGGAACATAGACCTGCACGATAGCAGCAAAGAGACAGCCAAAGACCAAGTAACGCCCCATATCGAAAAACTCATCAATAGCCTGTATAAAGACCTGAAAGACTTTTCTAGCAGGGGTCAAGTGTGGAAAGTCATGTTCATGACAAGTGATAGGATTCTCTTTTTGAATGGGTTCCTTCCAGAAAAATCCTAGGAAAATTCCAAGCACCAAAGCAACTACAATGGCTCCCAGAGCTCGCAAGAAGGTAATTTTTAAGGAATTACCAAAGGCAGAATAAGTAGCAAAAAGAACGATGGGATTGATGATAGGAGCAGTCACCAGAAAGGGAACGGCCGTGTAGCTAGGGACTTTCTTTTCCAAAAAACGATTGATAATCGGAACGATTCCACACTCGCAGGATGGGAAGAGAAAGCCAATGAAGGTACCAAAAAAGATTCTCCCCCAACGATTGCGAGGGAGAAACTCAGTGACTTTATCTGGTGTGATGTAGACGTCAATCCAGCCGGAAATAATACTACCAATCAAAACAAAAGGAAGTGCTTCGATGATGATGGAGAGAAAAATAGCTCCCGCTTGTAATACACTAGGAGGAAGAGATTGAAAAAGTGTCATCTATTTTTTCTTCTCAACTTTTTCTTTTTTATCATTGTTATCCGGAAAAGTGACCTGAGTGAGATCAGGAAGTTTAGCAAACTCTTCAAACATCTTGTCCAAGTCATCCGTTTTTGTAAATTTAACAGCCATGGGCCTACCTCTTTTCTACATTCTACCTCTATTATACTATTATTTTCTTGAAAAGGGATTATTTTGATAATCAAAGAGGTAAAAAAGGGTAGGGCGAAACAAGGGCTGTTCCTTATGGTATAATAGGTTTATGGATAAAAAATATGAAAAAATCTCCCAAGATTTGGGTGTAACCTTAAAGCAAATCGATACTGTTCTAAGTTTAACGGCTGAAGGGGCGACGATTCCCTTTATCGCGCGTTATCGAAAGGACATGACTGGTAGTTTGGATGAGGTGGCGATTAAGGCCATTATCGACTTGGATAAAAGTCTGACAAATCTCAACGACCGTAAGGAAGCTGTCTTGGCTAAGATTCAAGAACAAGGCAAGCTGACCAAGGAATTGGAAGCCGCTATTTTGGCAGCTGAGAAATTAGCAGACGTAGAAGAACTCTATCTTCCTTATAAGGAAAAACGTCGGACCAAGGCAACCATTGCCCGTGAAGCTGGACTCTTTCCTCTCGCCCGCTTGATTTTGCAAAATGTAGATGGCTTAGAGAAAGAAGCTGAGAAGTTTGTCTGTGAAGGATTTGCGACTGGTCAAGAAGCCTTGGCAGGTGCGGTTGATATCTTGGTAGAAGCCCTATCCGAAGATGTGACTTTGCGTTCACTGACCTATCAGGAAGTGTTGAGACACTCTAAAATCACTTCACAAGTCAAGGATGAAAATCTTGATGAAAAGCAAGTTTTCCAGATTTATTATGATTTTTCAGAGACAGTTTGCAACATGCAGGGTTATCGTACCTTGGCCCTCAATCGTGGGGAAAAATTAGGTATTTTGAAAGTTGGCTTTGAACATGCGACGGATCGTATCCTAGCTTTCTTTGCTGCTCGTTTCAAGGTGAAAAATGCCTATATTGATGAAGTTGTTCAACAGTCAGTTAAGAAAAAGGTCTTGCCTGCTATCGAACGGCGCATTCGGACAGAATTGACTGAGAAAGCAGAAGAAGGAGCTATCCAACTCTTTTCTGATAACCTGCGCAATCTCCTCTTGGTTGCTCCGCTGAAAGGGCGCGTGGTTCTAGGATTTGACCCTGCCTTTCGTACAGGTGCCAAGCTGGCTGTCGTTGATGCAACAGGTAAAATGTTGACAACCCAAGTCATTTATCCAGTAAAACCAGCATCAGCTCGTCAGATTGAAGAAGCCAAGCGAGACTTGGTAGACTTGATTGGTCAATATGGAGTAGAAATTATTGCTATCGGAAATGGTACTGCAAGCCGGGAAAGCGAAGCCTTTGTGGCGGAAGTTCTGAAAGATTTTCCAGAAGTCAGCTATGTTATCGTCAATGAAAGTGGCGCTTCGGTCTACTCTGCCAGTGAACTTGCTCGTCAGGAATTTCCAGAATTAACCGTTGAAAAACGTTCGGCTATTTCAATCGCCCGTCGTTTGCAAGATCCGCTTGCTGAATTGGTTAAAATCGATCCCAAGTCAATCGGTGTCGGGCAATACCAGCACGATGTCAGTCAGAAGAAACTGTCTGAAAGTCTGGACTTTGTCGTCGATACCGTAGTTAACCAAGTCGGCGTCAATGTCAATACTGCTAGCCCAGCTCTTCTTTCCCATGTGGCTGGACTCAATAAAACCATCTCTGAAAATATCGTCAAATACCGTGAGGAAGAAGGAAAAATCACTTCACGTTCTCAAATCAAGAAGGTTCCTCGTCTAGGTGCCAAAGCCTTTGAGCAAGCTGCAGGTTTCCTCCGTATTCCTGAAAGTAGCAATATCCTTGATAATACAGGAGTTCATCCAGAGAACTATGCTGCGGTTAAGGAGCTTTTCAAACGCTTGGATATCAAGGAGTTGAATGAAGAAGCACAAAATAAGCTTAAGTCCCTTTCAGTTAAGGAGATGGCGCAAGAACTAGATCTTGGCCCAGAAACCCTTAAAGATATTATTGCCGACCTTCTCAAACCAGGTCGAGATTTCCGTGATTCTTTTGATGCACCTGTACTCCGTCAAGATGTACTGGATATCAAAGACTTAAAAGTCGGCCAGAAGCTAGAAGGTGTGGTGCGTAATGTCGTTGACTTCGGTGCCTTCGTTGATATCGGGATTCACGAGGACGGCTTGATTCATATTTCCCATATGAGTCGTAAATTTATTAAACATCCTAGCCAAGTGGTGTCAGTCGGAGATTTGGTAACGGTTTGGGTTAAGAAAATCGATACTGAACGTGAAAAAGTTAATCTGTCGCTCCTAGCTCCAGATGAAACTGACTGAGTACGTTCAGTCCGTTTCCCTCGAAGACTTTGGTAGACCTTTTACACACCAAGCCCAATGGAATTCTCGTCTGCGAACGACAGGTGGGCGATTTTTCCCCAAAGATGGGCATTTGGATTTTAATCCCAAGGTCTATAATGAACTTGGTTTGGAGGTTTTTCGGAAAATCGTACGGCACGAGCTTTGCCATTATCACCTATATTTTCAGAAAAAGGGGTATCGACATAAGGACCGAGATTTTAAGGAACTTTTAAAAGAAGTTGATGGGCTACGCTTTGTCCCCCCTCTGAAAGACCAAAGTACCTACCTAGTTTATCGGTGTCAATCCTGTCAGCAAACTTATCAGCGCAAGCGTAAGATTGATACCAAACGCTATCGCTGTGGCGTCTGCCGTGGCAATCTTGTCATTTTAAATCGGCCTAAGGACTGATGTTTGTGACCCCGTTTCATGCTATACTACTTGTAAGAATACCGAAAGAGGAAACAATCATGAATACAAAATTTTATAAAATGAAACGAAATAGTATGGTATCGGGAGTTTTAGCTGGTTTATCAGACAAGTGGAATTTTGATGTAACTCTAGTCCGCTTTCTCTTTGCCATTTTTACCATATCAAATTTTGGGATTGGTGTGATTATCTACATCATCCTCGCCTCTATTCTGCCAACTAAGGAAGAGATTGAAGCAGAAATGTACGGAACAGGACCACGCAAACGTAAGGATGCTGAGGCCATTTATGACAATGATGGACGGTTTTGGTGAGTCGGATTTGGAAATAGTTTATAGATGATTTCCTTGTTTCTTGAAGAAATTAGAAAAAGTAGTGAATCCTAACCCTTGCATCCGCAAGGGTTTTCTTCTTGCCTTTCTTTTATGGTAAAATATTGATAGCGAAATTGCTTGATATTCTTCAATCTTACAAAAATGTAAGATTAAAGTCTCTTTTGTAAGGTTAGGTTATGGCAAGACCTCTTTTTTTGCGATAAACTAGACTCATAAAGAACAAAGGAGTAAAACCATGAAAAGAATTTTACAAAAGAAAACAAGAAAACCAAGTCAAAAAGATATCGAGCGTGTTCAACTAGGATGCGCTATGATGCAAGCACAGTTTCAATTGATGGGATATTAAGAAGGGGAAAATCATGACACTTTTAGATGTAAAACACGTTCAAAAAATCTACAAAACACGTTTCCAAGGCAACCAAGTAGAGGCCCTCAAGGATATTCACTTTACCGTAGAGAAGGGTGACTACGTTGCCATCATGGGTGAGTCTGGTTCTGGGAAATCAACCCTGCTCAACATCCTAGCTATGCTGGATAAACCAACTCGAGGTCAGGTTTACTTAAACGGAACAGACACAGCCACTATTAAAAATTCACAGGCTTCGAGTTTCCGTCGTGAGAAGTTGGGATTTGTCTTTCAGGACTTTAACTTGCTAGATACCCTGTCTGTTAAGGACAATATCTTGCTTCCGTTAGTTCTATCACGAAAACCTATCACAGAGATGATGAAGAAATTGGTAGTGACAGCTGAAAATTTGGGCATAAACCAATTGCAAGAGAAGTACCCTTATGAGATTTCTGGTGGTCAAAAGCAACGGGTAGCAGTAGCACGCGCCATCATCACAGAACCTGAAATTCTCCTTGCCGATGAGCCAACAGGAGCCCTTGACTCCAAGTCATCTGCAGCACTTCTGGATGTATTTGATGAAATCAATGAACGTGGCCAAACCATTCTCATGGTAACTCACTCAACGGCAGCAGCCAGCAGGGCCAAGCGCGTTCTCTTTATCAAAGACGGCATTCTTTACAACCAAATCTACCGTGGAGACAAGACAGAGCGTCAGATGTTCCAAGAAATCTCTGATACTTTGACTGTTATGGCAAGCGAGGTGAATTAGTATGTTCCGATTAACCAATAAGTTAGCGGTATCCAACTTGATCAAAAACCGCAAACTCTACTATCCCTTTGCTTTAGCTGTTCTCTTAGCAGTGACCATCACCTATCTCTTTTACTCACTGTCGCTTAATCCTAACATTGGCAAGATCCGAGGGGGAGAAACTATCTCTATGACGCTTGCCCTCGGTATGGTGGTTGTTACCATCGCTTCTGGAATTATTGTACTTTATGCCAATAGTTTTGTCATGAAGAACCGCTCCAAGGAGCTGGGTGTATATGGTATGCTGGGTCTCGAAAAGCGCCATTTGATCAGTATGGTTTTTAAGGAGCTTCTTATTTTTGGTTCCTTAACCTTGACAGCTGGTCTCGGTCTAGGAGCTCTCTTTGATAAGCTAATCTTCGCCCTTCTTCTGAAGCTGATGAAGATGAAAGTGGAGCTCGTTTCGACTTTCCAACCAATTGTCTTTATCCTAGTTCTCATCGTCTTTGGAGCTATCTTCCTAGGTCTGATTTTTATCAATGCCTTTCGTATTGCACGCATGAATGCCCTTCAGCTCTCTCGTGAGAAGGCCAGTGGTGAGAAAAAAGGACGTTTCTTAGGTGTCCAAACCATTCTAGGTCTGATTAGTTTGGGAGCGGGTTACTATCTAGCAGTAACAGTCGAAAACCCACTTTCTGCTGTTCTGATTTTCTTCGTAGCAGTTTTGTTAGTAATTTTGGGAACTTATCTTCTCTTCAATGCAGGTATCACAGTTTTCCTACAAATCTTAAAGAAAAACAAGCGTTATTATTACCAACCCAACAACATGATTTCCGTATCCAATCTCATTTTCCGTATGAAGAAAAATGCGGTTGGTCTGGCGACGATTGCTATTCTCTCAACCATGGTCTTAGTGACTATGTCTGCTGCAACAAGTATCTTTAAGGCATCAGAAAACTTCAAGAAGGTCATGAATCCACATGATTTTGGGATTACAGGACAGAATGTTGAAAAAGAAGATATCGAAAAACTCTTGAGCCAGTATGCTAGTGAAAAAGGATTGACTGTCACAAAGAAAGAAGTCCTTACATACAGTAACTTTGGTGTGGCAAATCAAGAAGGTACGAAATTGACAATTTTTGAGAAAGGTCAAAATCGTGTTCAACCGAAAACTATTTTTATGGTCTTTGACCAAAAAGACTATGAGAATATGACAGGACAGAAACTTGCACTTTCAGGTAAGGAAGTTGGATTGTTTGCTCAAAACAAGCAACTTCAAGGTCAAAAAGAACTGACTCTGAATGACCAGACCTACACGATCAAAGAAGAAATCAAAAAAGATTTTATTCTTGAACATGTCCCAAATCAGTACAATATTCTAACTTCGGATTATAACTATTTGGTTGTTCCTGACTTGAAAGCCTTTCTTGACCAGCATCCTAATTCTTCCATCTTTAATCAATACTATGGTGGTATGAATGTAACGGCTAGTGAGGAAGAGCAGCTTAAAATTGCAGATGACTATTCAAAATTCGTTAACAACTTTAATAGAGAACTAAACAAAGAAGGAAGCTATGTTTACGGAAGCAATCTGGCTGATAGTAGTGCGCAGATGAGTGCTCTCTTTGGTGGAGTTTTCTTCATCGGTATCTTCCTCTCTATCATCTTTATGGTGGGAACGGTTCTTGTCATCTACTACAAACAAATCTCTGAAGGCTATGAAGATCGTGAACGCTTTATCATTTTGCAAAAAGTCGGTCTCGATCAAAAGCAAATCAAGCAAACCATCAATAAACAGGTCCTAACTGTTTTCTTCCTCCCATTGCTCTTTGCCTTCCTACACCTTGCCTTTGCCTATCATATGCTTAGCCTCATCCTAAAAGTAATTGGGGTGCTAGATGCGACCATGATGTTGACTGTCACTTTATCCATCTGTGCTATCTTCCTCATCGTCTATGTCTTAATCTTTATGATTACCTCAAGAAGCTATCGCAAGATTGTGCAAATGTAAAAAAAAGATACCTCGATATTCATCGAGGTATTTCTTTATCTTAAATGCTGAAGAGTTGTCCAAACAGGTAAGTCACTCCCATGGTGAGAAGTCCGATACAGAGGTTACGGATCATAGCAGTTTTCGTAGGTGCCTTGCCTAGTTTAGCACTGGTATAGCCAGTGACGAGAAGGGAAAGGGCAACGATAAAAACAGTAGCAGGAATGCGATAATCACTTGGAAAGACAGTGATCGAAAGCATGGGAGGAAGACTTCCCAGTACAAAGGCGATAAAGCTAGAGATTGCAGCATGCCAAGGATTGGTAAATTCTTCGTACTCGATACCGTATTTTTCCTCAACCAAGGCTTTGAGTGGATTCTTTAAAAAGGCCTTGTTGGTCAAGAGTTGGGCTGACGTTTCACACTCACCATTTTGAAGGTAAGCAGCATAGAGGGATTGTTTTGCAGATTCGATGTTTTTATCCAAGAGTAATTGCTCTCTAGCAACAGCGGCTTCTTCCGTGTCTTTCTGAGTGGATACAGAGACATATTCGCCGCCTGCCATAGAAAAAGCACCAGCAAGGATAGCGGCCAATCCTGATAAAAAGATAATCCAGATATTGCTTGTCGCACTGGCAACACCGATAACGACTCCAGCAATGGAAATAATTCCATCATTGGCTCCTAGAACACCTGCGCGTAGGATATTGAGTCGGCCTGCAAAGTTAGCATCAATTTCATGTTTTATTTCTGTCATAGTCATCTCCTTTCTCTCCATTATAGAGAAAAGGGTAGGGGAATACAAACTTTTTAAACTATCTGAAAAAAGTTCTACGATTCTAATTTTTAAGCCCTTTTCGACTTTACCGAAAAAGCACGGCAATACAGTTGCCAATCCTACTGTACAAGTCCTTTTTTAGCTTATCTATGGTATAATAGAAGGTAGATTTATCAATTGGAGAATGAAGGATTTTATGATTAAACTTGTAGCAACCGATATGGATGGAACCTTTCTAGATGGAGAGGGTCGGTTTGATATGGAACGCCTCAAAAACGTACTTGTTTCCTACAAGGAAAAGGGGATTTATTTTGCAGTGGCTTCAGGTCGTGGTATCCTGTCCCTGAAAAAGTTGTTTGCTGATGTGCGTGATGAAGTGATTTTTATAGCTGAAAATGGGAGCTATGTTGAGTTTCATGGTGAGGATATGTATGAGGCTACTATGCCTCGCGACTTTTACTTGAACACTTTTGAAGCTTTAAAGAAATCGCCCTATTTTGATGAAAGAAAAATGCTACTGACTGGGAAAAAAGCTTGTTATGTTTTGGACACAGTGGATGAAACTTATCTTAAGTTAAGTAGTCACTACAATGAAAATATTCAAAAAATAGCACGTTTGGAAGAGATCACGGATGAGATTTTTAAATTCACCACTAACTTCACAGAAGATACGATAGAAGCTGGTGAGGCCTGGGTAAATGAAAATGTTCCTGGTGTGAAAGCCATGACAACTGGTTTTGAATCCATTGATATTGTCTTGGACTATGTTGATAAGGGTGTAGCTATTGTTGAGCTGGCAAAAAAACTTGGTCTGACCATGGATCAGGTTATGGCTTTTGGCGATAATCTCAATGACCTTCACATGATGCAGGTAGTGGGGCACCCCATCGCTCCTGAAAATGCGCGACCAGAAATTTTAGAATTAGCAGAAGCAGTGATTGGCCACCATAAGGACCAATCAGTGATGGCTTATATGGAGGGTTTGTAATGGCAGATATTAAATTGATTGCACTGGATTTGGACGGTACTTTGCTGACAACGGATAAAAAGCTGACAGATCGTACCAAGGCGGTCCTCAAAGCTGCGCGTGACCGTGACATCAAGGTCGTTCTGACAACGGGACGTCCTCTGAAGGCTATGGATTTCTTTCTCCATGAGCTAGGGACTGATGGTCAGGAGGATGAGTACACCATCACCTTTAATGGTGGTCTAGTACAGAAAAATACAGGGGAGATTCTCGATAAAACCGTCTTTTCAATCGACGATGTGGCACGCTTGTACGAGGAAACTGAAAAACTCGGATTACCGTTAGATGCTATTTCAGAAGGAACCGTCTATCAAATCCAGTCAGACCAAGAAAGTCTCTATGCTAAGTTCAACCCAGCCCTGACTTTCGTACCTGTCGCTTTTGAAGATCTATCTAGTCAGATGACGTATAATAAATGCGTGACTGCTTTTGCCCAAGAACCTTTGGATGCAGCGATTCAACAGATTTCTCCAGAATTGTTTGACCAATATGAAATCTTCAAATCGCGTGAACTCTTATTGGAATGGTCGCCGAAAAACGTCCACAAGGCAACAGGTTTAGCGAAATTAATTAAACACTTGGGAATCGACCAAAGTCAAGTCATGGCTTGTGGGGACGAGGCCAATGACCTTTCCATGATTGAATGGGCAGGTCTGGGAGTTGCTATGCAAAATGCTGTTCCAGCGGTTAAGGCAGTTGCCAATGTCATTACCCCCATGACCAACGACGAGGAAGCCGTTGCTTGGGCTATCGAAGAATACGTGCTAAAGGAGAACTAAAATATGGGATTATTTGACCGTCTATTCGGGAAAAAAGAAGAGCCGAAAATCGAAGATATTGTTAAAGAAGCTCTGGAAAATCTTGATTTGTCAGAAGAGGTTGAAGAAAACCAAACGGCAGTCGAAGAAACAAGTCAGGAAGAGACAGCAAGGGACAAAGTGGAAGAAACACCTGCTCAAGAAGAAACCCCTCAGATCTTGACAGAAGAAGTTATTGAACTAGAAGCAGTCGAAGAAACTGCTCAGGAAGAGCTTGAGCCAGAATCTGATGAACTGGAACGATTCCAAGAGCCGGAAGAAATTCTAAAAGAAGAGAGCCAAGAAACTGTAGAGTTCGAAGAAGGGTTAGCTTCTGAAGTAGTAGAAGAAGAACTTCCTCAGGTTGAAGAAACTGTACAGGAAAAATATGACCGCAGTCTCAAGAAAACCCGTACAGGATTCGGTGCTCGTTTGAATGCCTTCTTTGCCAACTTCCGTTCTGTCGATGAAGAATTCTTCGAAGAATTGGAAGAACTGCTCATCATGAGCGACGTCGGTGTGCAGGTCGCTTCAAACTTAACAGAAGAACTACGTTATGAAGCCAAACTCGAAAATGCTAAGAAGCCTGACGCACTCCGTCGAGTCATTATCGAGAAATTGGTTGAACTCTATGAGAAGGATGGCAACTACGATGAACAAATCCATTTTCAAGATGGTTTGACTGTCATGCTCTTTGTCGGAGTCAATGGCGTTGGGAAAACAACTTCTATCGGAAAATTGGCTCATCGCTACAAACAAGCTGGCAAGAAAGTCATGCTAGTTGCGGCAGATACCTTCCGTGCGGGTGCAGTGGCTCAGCTAGCTGAATGGGGTCGTCGTGTGGATGTTCCTGTTGTGACAGGGCCAGAAAAGGCTGATCCAGCAAGTGTGGTCTTTGATGGGATGGAACGTGCTGTAGCTGAAGGGATTGATATCCTTATGATTGATACAGCAGGCCGCCTGCAAAACAAGGACAACCTTATGGCTGAGTTGAAAAAGATTGGTCGCATCATCAAACGTGTCGTTCCTGAAGCACCTCATGAAACTTTCCTGGCACTCGATGCTTCAACTGGACAGAACGCCTTGGTACAAGCTAAGGAATTTTCTAAGATAACACCATTGACTGGAATTGTTTTGACAAAAATTGACGGAACTGCCCGAGGTGGTGTTGTACTAGCTATACGCGAAGAACTCAATATCCCTGTAAAATTGATTGGTTTCGGTGAAAAAATCGATGATATCGGGGAATTTAACTCTGAAAACTTTATGAAAGGTCTCTTAGAAGGCTTGATTTAATACAAAATAAATATCCTGCAAGTCAATCTTGCAGGATATTTTTGCTATTCTAAACGGCCATCTTCACGATAGGCAATATCTGGTTGCCAGGTCCATTTGGCTCCATACTTTTCAAGTAAGTCAAAGCTAGCTTGAGGTCCAATACTTCCGGCTTTATAGTCATGAAGTGGGGCGCCATTTTCAGCCCAGAGCTCTTCGATACGGTCAATCAATTTCCACGAAGCACTTACCTCATCCCAGTGGCTAAAATTGGTTGAGTTGTTGTTCAAGACATCGTAGATTAATTTCTCGTAAGGATCTGGTGAGGCTCCAGTAGCAGTAGCATCTGTACGGTAATCCAAAGAGCTTGGTGCTAGGTTAAATTCTTCACCGACTTGCTTCCCATTGAGGCTGAGTGAGAATCCTTCAGTTGGTTGGATATAGATTGTCAAAATGTTTGGAGCAAGTGGTTCTCCGAAGATAGAGTCCATTTGCTTAAAGACGATATTGACATGAGTCCCTTTTTCAGTCAGGCGTTTCCCTGTACGGAAGAAGAAGGGAACACCACGGAAACGATCGCTGTCTACAAAAAAGGCACCAGATGCAAAGGTTTCTGTTGTAGATTCTGGGTCGACATTTGGTTCGCTTCGATAGGAAATGTATTTCATGCCATCGATTTTTCCAGAGCGATATTGACCACGGATAAACTGTTCTTTCAGTTCTTCCTCAGTTGGATGATAGAGGTTTTTAAAGACTTTTATCTTTTCAGCACGAATCTCATCCTTTGTAAAGCTAGCTGGTTTGTCCATGGCTAGAAGAGAGAGGAGTTGGAGTGTATGGTTTTGCACCATATCACGAAGGGCACCAGATTGATCATAGTAGCCACCACGTTCTTCTACACCCAAGCGCTCTGCAAAGGTAATCTGAACATTATCGATGTGTTCGCGATTCCAAACATTCTCAAAAATCATGTTGGCAAAACGAACAGCAAAGATACTCTGAATCATCTCTTTACCTAGGTAGTGGTCGATACGGTAGATTTGCTCCTCATCAAAGGCCGCAAGGAGATCTTCATTGAGCTTGCTAGCTGTTTCATAGTCTGTACCAAATGGTTTCTCAACGATCAAGCGCTCAAAACCTCTGCCATCAACAATGTTTTCAGATTTGAGGTGCTTGGCAATGGTTCCAAAGAACTGAGGTGCCATAGACAAGAAGAAGAGCTTATTGTGTTCAGCTTGGTATTTTTCATTGAGCTCAGCTTGTAATTGGCGCAAAGCAATGTAATGTTCCGTATCATTCACATCATGGCTTTGATAGTAGAAGTGGCTAGCAAATTCCTGGGCTTGCTCGGTACTATCTGCCAAATCAAGGATGGACTCGACAACTACAGATTCAAAATATTCCTTACTCCAAGGTCTACGAGCTGTTCCGATAACAGCAAAATGCTCAGAGAGATTGCCTGATTTATAGAGTCTGAAAAGGGAAGGGTAGAGTTTGCGTTTAGCTAAATCTCCACTCGCACCGAAAATTGTAACAATAACCTTTGATGACATCTAGCTACCTAATTTCTATATTTTTTCCTAGTTGGACTAGGGATGAGATTTCCTCATTATCATAGTTTTTATTTTATCATAATTTTCAAAAAAAACAAAAAATCCAATACGCAATTAAAAAACTGTAAGGAGAACCTTACAGTTTTGTTTTATACATTTAAGACCTTGTCCAAGAACTCTTTTAGACGAGGGTGTTGCGGGTTGTCAAAGATTTGATCTGGAGTTCCATCTTCTAGGAATTCACCATCAGCCGTAAAGATAACACGGTTAGCCACCTGACGAGCAAATCCCATCTCATGGGTTACGATAATCATGGTCATGCCTTGTTCCGCCAATTCCTTCATAACATTCAGTACATCTCCAACCATTTCAGGGTCCAGAGCGGAAGTTGGCTCATCAAAGAGCATGATATCAGGATTCATGGCAAGTCCACGCGCGATAGCTACACGTTGTTTCTGACCACCTGAAAGGCTATCTGGGTTGGCATTAGCTTTATCTGCTAGTCCAACCTTTTCAAGCAACTCCATCCCCAATTTTTCAGCTTCTTCTTTGGTCATCCGTTTGTGTTCAATAGGTGCAAAAGTGATATTTTCTAGGACGGACATGTGTGGGAAGAGGTTGAAGTGTTGGAAGACCATTCCCACGTTTTCGCGAACATGGTCGACATTGGTTGATTTTTCAGTCAAATCATAACCATTCACTGTGATGTGGCCACTCGTTACCTCCTCGAGAAGGTTAAGGCTACGGAGGAAAGTGGATTTACCAGAACCAGAAGGACCGATGATACAGACAACATCTCCTTCATAGAATTTAGTCGTAATACCTTTTAAAACTTCGTTTTTTCCATAATACTTATGCAAATCATTTACATCAATTTTTAGTTTTGCCATTAACGAATCCTCTTTTCTAAGCGTTTCGCTAGTCTAGTCAAAAGTGTGATAATTACAAGATAGAAGATAGCAAGGATTGCATACATCTTGAAACTTTGGTAGTTACGGGCAATGATAATCTTACCAGTTTGGAAGAGTTCAACCAAACCGATAGCAGAAACGATGGTTGTATCTTTAAGAGCGATAACGAATTGGTTGACAAAGTTTGGCAACATCAATTTAGTTGCTTGTGGCAAGATAATCTTACGCATGGTTTTTCCATAAGAGATACCAAGACTGCGGCTGGCCTCCATTTGTCCAACTGGAACGGCTTGGATCCCACCACGAACAATTTCAGCGATATAAGCAGCTGCATTGAGTGAGAGGGCGATAGTACCAGCAACAAAGTCATTGATTGGACTTTGTTGGCCTGTAATGGACTCGATGAAGTTTGGAATTCCCCAGAAAATGAAGGCTGCAAGAATCATCAATGGGATACCACGGATAACATCAACGAAAATCTCAGAGATCAGACGAAGAGATTTGTATGGACTAACGCTAAACATACCAAAGATAATCCCGATGACAATGGCAATTGCAAATGAAATAAGTGCTAAGGCAAGAGTGATTCCAAGTCCACTAAGAAGTTGTTTGTAGTTGTTTTGAAGCAAGCCCCAGATAGTCGTTTCGTCAACCGTACTTGTAGAGTTAGTTGAAGATTCGCTAGCTAGATACTTGTCAAGAATCTTTTGGAATTCTCCGTTAGCTTTGAGGTTCGCAAGTCCATTATTGAACATCTGGATCAATTCAGGGTTTGTTCCTTTTTTAACCGCAAAGGCAGTTTCACCGATTGGAGTTCCAGCGATTGGTGTTTTCAATTTTTGACCTTGGCTGATAGAATATTTGAGAACTGGCTCATCATCCATCACAGCATCAATAGATCCAGTATTTAGACTGTCATACATTGATGCGCCATCTGCAAAGGTTTTAATCTTATAGCCGTATTTGCTTTGGTTCTCAGTAAGGAATGTTTGAGAAGCAGTTCCGTTTTTAACACCGACAGTTTTATCCTTGAGGTCTTCATAAGAAGCAATCGTGCTTGATTCTTTCACACCGAGAATCGTATTTGCTGTGTAGTATGATTCTGAGAAGTCGAAGGTTTCCTTACGAGCATCTGTTACAGACATACCAGCAATGATACCATCTGCTTGCCCTGCTTGAACAGCACTGATGGCTGCGTCAAATCCTGGGTTGGTAATTTCAATTTCAAAACCTTGATCTTTGGCAATCGCCTTGATGAGGTCCATATCAATACCAGTGTATTGATTGCTTGAATTTTGAAAGACGAATGGGGCGAAAGATGAGTCGCTAGCAATAATGTACTTGCTTTTCACTGGAGTAGCTTTTTGCCCAGCAGCAGTAGTTGTCGTTGGGGTTGCCGTAGTTGTAGAAGCTGTCCATTTTTGGATGATTTGCTCCAAGCTACCATCTTTCTTCATTTGTGCTAGGGCTTCATTAAACTCGGTAACCAAGTGTTCATACTTGCTCCCTTTCTTGACACCAAAGGCAAAGCTTCCAACAGCCTCACCATCCATATTGATGCTGAGATCTTGTCCTTGATTAATCGCATACTCAATAACAGGTTTGTCATCCATGATGGCATTTACAGCACCAGCACTTAGACTGTTATTCATCAAATCACCAGTATCAAAGGTTTTGATAGAGAAACCGTATTTATCTTTGATACTTTCGAGGAAACGTTGAGCGGCAGTTCCGTTCTTAACTCCAACTGTTTTGCCGCTAAGATCCTCATATTTGGTGATTTTATTTGCCTTTGTGGTAGCAATGACAACTTTTGTATCATAATAAGTATCAGACATGGTAAAGACATTTTCACGTTCTTTTGTTTTTGTCATACCTGCCATAATGGCATCTGCTTGACCTGACTGCACTGCATTTACAGCTGCATCAAAGCCAGGATAAGACATTTGGATGTTCCATCCTTTGATTTCTGCGACTTTATTGATAATATCAACATCAATCCCTTTATAGGTTTGATCTGAATCTTTAAACTCAAAAGGTGCGTAAGCTGTATCAGACACAATCTTAACAGTATCAGCTTTTGCCATACCTAGTGAGAAAATGGGAAATAAAATGAGCAAACATGCTAGTATTTTTTTCTTCATTTTTAGTCTCCTTTTCCGAATATTTTCCCATTATATCAGAAAATGAATGAAAAGGCAAATTTTATGGATTTTATGTAAGAAAATGTAACATAGAATCCTTGCTCTTATCAACTTAGAGAGGAGTCTGAAAAGCAAATTTATGGTAAAATAGAAGGATAGAAAAATGCAGATGAGGCAATCATGATAAATCGAATTACAGATAATAAATTTAAACTAGTATCAAAATACCAACCTTCAGGAGATCAACCACAAGCTATCGAGCAGTTGGTTGATAATATCGAGGGTGGAGAGAAGGCCCAGATTCTGATGGGTGCGACTGGTACTGGGAAGACCTATACCATGAGTCAGGTCATTTCCAAAGTCAATAAACCAACTCTGGTCATTGCTCATAACAAGACTCTTGCTGGTCAGCTCTATGGAGAATTTAAGGAATTTTTCCCTGAAAATGCAGTCGAGTACTTTGTATCTTACTACGATTATTACCAACCAGAGGCCTATGTCCCTTCTAGCGATACCTATATTGAAAAGGATAGTTCCGTCAATGACGAGATTGATAAGCTTCGCCACTCAGCGACTTCAGCCCTTTTGGAGCGTAATGATGTCATCGTTGTGGCTTCTGTCTCTTGTATCTATGGTCTGGGTTCGCCAAAGGAATATTCTGATAGCGTCGTTAGTCTCCGTCCGGGTCTGGAGATTTCTCGTGATAAACTGCTCAATGATTTGGTTGACATTCAGTTCGAACGTAATGACATTGATTTTCAACGGGGGAGATTTCGTGTGCGTGGGGATGTGGTAGAGATTTTCCCAGCCTCTCGAGATGAACACGCTTTTCGAGTAGAGTTCTTCGGAGATGAAATTGACCGTATCCGAGAAGTTGAGGCTCTGACTGGTCAGGTATTGGGAGAAGTGGATCATCTGGCGATTTTCCCTGCTACTCACTTTGTGACCAATGATGATCATATGGAAGTTGCGATTGCCAAGATTCAGGCGGAGTTGGAGGAGCAGTTAGCTGTCTTTGAGAAGGAAGGTAAACTACTAGAAGCCCAGCGTTTGAAACAACGGACAGAGTACGATATCGAAATGCTGCGTGAGATGGGTTATACCAACGGTGTTGAAAACTACTCACGCCACATGGATGGACGGAGTGAAGGTGAGCCTCCTTATACATTGCTTGACTTCTTCCCAGATGATTTCTTGATCATGATTGATGAAAGTCACATGACCATGGGGCAAATCAAGGGTATGTATAATGGAGACCGTTCTCGTAAGGAAATGCTAGTTAATTATGGTTTCCGTTTGCCGTCTGCCTTGGACAATCGCCCTCTCCGTCGTGAGGAGTTTGAGAGTCACGTTCATCAGATTGTATATGTTTCAGCGACACCAGGTGACTATGAAAATGAACAGACCGAGACAGTGATTGAGCAAATCATTCGTCCGACAGGACTTCTAGACCCAGAGGTGGAAGTCCGTCCGACTATGGGACAGATTGATGACCTCCTAGGTGAAATCAATGTCCGTGTTGAAAAGAATGAACGGACCTTTATCACCACCTTGACTAAGAAAATGGCAGAAGACTTGACCGACTACTTCAAAGAAATGGGCATCAAGGTCAAGTATATGCACTCGGATATCAAGACCTTGGAACGGACGGAGATTATCCGCGACCTACGCTTGGGTGTTTTTGATGTCTTGGTCGGAATCAATTTGCTTCGTGAAGGGATTGACGTACCTGAAGTAAGTTTGGTTGCTATTCTAGATGCTGACAAGGAAGGTTTCCTTCGTAACGAACGTGGCTTAATCCAGACCATTGGTCGTGCTGCACGTAATAGCGAAGGGCATGTTATCATGTACGCTGATACCATGACTCAGTCTATGCAACGTGCCATTGATGAAACAGCCCGCCGTCGGAAAATCCAGATGGCTTATAATGAAGAGCATGGTATCGTACCTCAGACAATCAAGAAAGAAATCCGTGACCTAATCGCTGTAACTAAGGCAGTTGCTAAGGAAGAGGACAAGGAAGTCGATATCAATAGCCTTAACAAACAAGAACGCAAAGAACTCGTCAAGAAACTAGAAAAACAAATGCAAGAAGCTGTCGAAGTCCTTGACTTTGAACTGGCAGCTCAGATACGTGATATGATGTTGGAAGTGAAGGCGTTGGATTAGATAGGAGAGAACGAATGACAAATACAGAAAATAATGAGTTTCCATGCTGGGGTCAATATCCAAAAAAGAACCCCATATTTAATTATGTTCACGCAAAACTCAATGAAATAATAATTCCTGAGATTTCTGATGAAGATTTTAGAGCGCTATCGGATTTTCCTTTGATTTATATTTATATATCCCCTATTCAAAGTGATGGAAGAAGGTATTATTATATAGGTCAGACTATTAATGTGAGTAGGAGGACCAAAGAGCATAGTAAAAAATTAGAAAAAGAAGATTATGAACGATTTAAATCTTTTAAAGGTGGCGACTATATAGCTTTTTATGGGGAGATTATATCTCAAAACTTAAACTATATTGAAAAACTTTTAATTTTAACTTTTGTAGAAGAATTTAATTTTTTAAATTTTGTAAACATGAATAAAGATGGTGATTACGTTGGTAAATTACTTGCGAACAAAGATAGAGGTAATGAGTCAGGAAAATATCAATTATGGAGAGAATATGTTGAAAAAAATGTGATTAACAACATTCTTAATTTTTTAAAGAAGAGTAAATTTATTGATGATAAACTTAATTTAAAGAGGGTTACTTCAAGTCTATTTGCAGAGAGTCCATTCTTTGAACTCACGGAAAATCAAAATTCCATTTTAGAAATGATTTTAAAACCAAGTGGTAAGCGTGTTCATTTTATTAAAGGAGGTGCTGGAACAGGGAAAACTGTACTATTGTTACATCTTATTGCTCGTTTAAAATTAGAAAGACCTAATTCTCAAATTGCTATTTTTGTAAGGAATATACATAGAGATAGATTTAAAAAAATTTTAACTAGTTACGGATTGAAACCAGACGATAATGATATTGATATTGTTACTTTTAATCAATTATCAAAAACTGATACTAAGTATGACTATATTATTATTGATGAAGCTCAGCGAACAACAAGACTAACCGAGAATTTAATCTATCCTACAGGTGCCAAGCATGATACAGATATTTTAAAAAATTTTTATGGAATTTCAAGTAATATAAAGGAAAAGTTTGATAATCCACCGTATCCATCTGTCTTAGACTATATCAAAAAGAAATTTGATGATTCACAATTAATAATTTCTTATAATAATACTCAATGTTTAAGAGAAGTTGATAATAAATATGTTGAAAAAACTTTTAAAGATGTACAGAGTGTTGTTAATAATACTCCTGAATTAGAACCTCAGCTCAGAATTTTAAAAAATAATGATAGTAAATTTGCAAATAAGTTTATAACATTTATAAAAGATCTGTTGGGAATAGAATCTCAAGAAGCTTTGGATGACAGCTTTATTTCTAAATATAAAGAATTGAGAGAAAAAGGGTATTTTAAAATTGCAAGAAATATAGAAGAATGGGTGAAATATGTTCCAGATAAGCAGTTTAGATTTCCTGAAAAGAAATCACTTCGTTTGGCTGGGTACTGCAAACCAGTAAAAAAAGCAACTGATTATGAATTCATAAAAATTAATTCCATAGGAGATTCATTGAAATGGAGTATGGATGGAGAAAATTTTAGAAATTATGCAAATAAATCAATAGAAGTTGGAAATGTTTATGATATTCATGGATTTGATATAGATTTTGCATCTATTTATATTGGCAAAGATATCTATCTAGATGAGACAGAAAAACGTATAAAAGTAAATAAAGATAATTCTTTTGATACTGCTGCTAAAAAAGGGGTGGAAAATATTGATGAGTTTGTAAAAAATGCATATTATATCTTATTGACGAGAGCTGTTTATGGTCAAATGGTTTACGTTGAAGATGACAAATTAAGAGAGTTTTTACTCAAAATATTTCTGGCTGACGAAAATTAATTGATTGTGAAATAGTATATTGATTTTTAACAAATGCAAGAAGCCGTCGAAGTGCTTGACTTTGAACTGGCAGCTCAGATCCGTGATATGATGTTGGAAGTGAAGGCGTTGGGGTAGAGAAGGAGAAAAATAAATGGATCTTACTATCAAGCAGATGGAAACTCCTGAAGAGATAGAAGGTAAGTCCCTCGTTCATTGGCAGACGTGGAGAGAGGCTTATGACGACCTTTTACCTGCAGAATTTCAGGAGACAATGACATTAGAAAGATGTCGATTCTTTAGTCAAAAATATCCAGAAAATACATTGATTGCGATGGATGGCATGAAGGTAGTTGGTTTTATCAGTTATGGAAACTTTCGTGATGAGACTATTCAAGCTGGTGAAATTATTGCCTTATATGTTTTAAAAGACTATTACGGAAAAGGTATTGCTCAGGAGTTAATGAAGGAAGCTCTGACGACTCTTGAACAGTTCTCTGAAATATTTTTATGGGTATTAAAAGGGAATAAGCGAGCCATTGCATTCTATCAAAAAATGGGTTTTACTTTTGATGGGCAAGAAAAAATACTTGACCTTGGAAAACCTATCACTGAAATTAGAATGGTACGTAAGAAATCATCAAAATCTGAGAGTTAAATACTGGTAGAATTGTGATTTTGTTTTTAGATTACGCAATGAACAAACGATTACGTTTTAGAATATATTTTTAATGGAAAGAAGTTATTATGAAATTGAAAGAGACGAAGTATAAGAAGTCATCATGGTTAGATTCAGTACGTTATTGGTTACAAGGACATCGATTTTTCAAATTTTTGCTTGATATTGTCTTTTACATCATCTTGTTCCTAGTTATAGAATTCACAACATCACAGAACAAAAGCATTCCAGCTGATTTTCGGTACAGAGAACTCTTATTTCCCTTGCAATTGAATCTTTTTATCTTGGGTAATAGGTTCTATGCTCTCTTTTTGTCAGTGAAAACTGAAAAAGAAAGGACTCTTAAAAGATTTTGTGAACCCTTTATTTATATCAATATCCTTAGCTTCATTTTTCAACTGATTGGTGTGAGAAAAAGAGGAAGAGTCGTTCTGTCACCTTTGTTTTCACTGGAGTCATCCTATATCTGGTTTCCTATTGTCATCTACCTTCTAGTCTTGATGTTAACTTTGGCAATCTTCTTTCTCTCTAAAGGCTCAAAAAAAGGAGTAGATGAAAATGAAGATGAGTAGGCAAATGAAGTACAAGACAAAAGAAAAGCCTTCTTGGACTAAGAGGATTTTTCTTTGGATGGAAAGGCACAGAAGGATTGGTCAACTTTTGGATACGAGTGTATTATTTGGATCTATGTTTGTATCATTTCTTGCCGCCTCTTACATTAGTTATCCATTACCGAACATGAACTATCTTTCCCCCTTAAGCTTCAATCTTATCCTTCTGATCTTATCAACCTATTTCCTTGTCTTTCGTTTTAGTAGTGATAAACTTCAAAAATGGCGTTACTTTTCATGGGGATTCATTGGGTTCAATGGTCTTCTTTTTCCCTTTCATCTCTTGGTAGGTCTGAATTGGCTAGGACGTCGTAAGTCAACGAATTTCCCTCCCATAATTTCTATGGATCCAGCATATGTCTGGGTCCCTATTGTAAGTTATCTTTTCTTCTTTTTCTTGGGGCTGGGCATTCTGCTTTTGATTATACGAATGGAAAAGAGAAGAAGGAGGCGTAAATGGAACGAAAGATTAAGAGAAAAAAGAAGGTCAAACAACAGGATAGAAAAATGAGAAAAATCCATAAAAAGTATTCTTTGGTAGCTCACGTCCAATTGTGGCTGGAAAGACATTCAAAGATTGCTTCTTTTATGGATGGTGGTATAATATTATTATCTATTTTTGGTATCATGTATGTGTTGTTCGGGACGTCACTTATCCCGAAACCGTATCAAGAAATGTCCTATGTCTTGCCAATTATTATGAATTTTGTCTTTTTGGTGCACACACTTTATCAAGGTATTTTTAGAGATGGTTTTAGCAATAAGGCTTCAGTACAAGGATTTTTAGAAACTTTTCTATTCATAAACGGACCTATTTTTCTCCTCCACTTAATTGTTGGGGTGAAAGGGAGAAATGTTAAAAAAATTCCTTCCCTATTATCGATCGATTATCGCTACATCTGGCTTCCAATTACTACCTATCTAATCTTTTTCATCATTCCAGCGATATTAATGTTCATTTTGAAATATAAGGACAAAAAGAGGAATAATCATGACAAAAGAAAATCTAACTAAGTTATTTTCATTTAAAACTCTCTATTTGGCTTTGCTAGTTTTTGTGATTCTTCATTTGGTGCTGTTAGTTTTTGGTCTATCCTTTACGCCAGTTTTGTGGAATAGTTGGTTTTTCCTTCTTTGTTTGACCTTCTTAATCCATCCATGGAGAATCTTTTATAGAACAAGAGATGCTAAATGGTATCACCTTATTTTTCAAATATTTAGTGGATTGGTGACATTTTACCTTTGGTTTGCAGCATTCTTTGTTTTATCAGTTATCTCGGATCCAGCCGTCCCTATCAATATAGACTATCGCATAGAAGATAAGGAAATCATCATTGCTAGAGGTTTTTTGGCCCGTACTACTTATGACCATCATGAATTGATCAATCCCTTTATCATGAAGTCAGAAGTAAAATATCGAGATGAATAATAACAAATAGAAAGTGAGTGAATCCATGTCACGTTCCCAAAAAACAATCCTAACAAACATCTGCCTTGTCGAAGATAAGGCGCGAGGTAAAGTCCTAATGCAATATCGCTCTCCTGAAAACAATCGCTGGTCTGGCTATGCCTTTCCAGGAGGACATGTTGAGAATGGCGAGGCCTTTGCCGAGTCTGTCATTCGTGAGATTTATGAAGAAACAGGTCTAACCATTCAGAATCCACAACTAGTCGGCATTAAAAACTGGCCCTTAGATACAGGTGGGCGCTACATCGTCGTTTGTTATAAGGCGACAGAGTTTACTGGAAGTCTCCAATCCTCAGGAGAAGGAGAAGTATCTTGGGTGCAAAAAGACCAGATTCCAAACTTGGAACTGGCCTATGATATGTTGCCTTTGATGGAAATGATGGAAGCACCTGACAAGTCTGAGTTCTTCTATCGCCACCGTACAGAAGATGGATGGGAGAAAGAAATTTTCTAGTCTTTTACTAAATAACCTAACTGATCCAAGGCCTCCTCGATATAGTGGAGGTCTTGTTGCGTTTCGGCTTCAACAAGGTGGTAATGGATGCCGTCTGTCAATTCAGAAAGGGGTCTAAAGTCTGAATTCTCGACTTGTTCGAGAAAATGCTGGACATCTCGGCGACAAGTGAGTTTGAGTAGGGTTTCAATTTCTCCATAAACGGGATGATCGATTAAGATATTTTGAACGCGTCCGCCATTGTCTACAATAGCTAGTAGTTCCTGTCCGATTTCTTCCAGTTCATGTTTCACTTTAAAGAGTTTGTGGACGTAGGGGCTGGCATCATTTTCTTTGTAGATATAACCACGATTGGTGGATAGGATAGGAGCTCCATCTGCTCGGAGAATAGCGATGTCCTGTACAATGACTTGGCGCGTAACATGAAAGTGTTCAGCCAAGGTTTGACCATTGAGAGCTTTTGGTGCCTCTTTTAACAGTTTGAGAAGAGCTTGTTTGCGATCCTTTGTCATAGTTTTTCCTTTTAGCGACGTTTTCGAAGCACTTTATAGACAGCTAGTGCTAATGTATAGTCTACCATACTATGGACGATTGTGCCAAAACCAACTAGGACAAAGAGAACATAAAACATATTTTCAACATTTGTCCCTGAAGTAGCATAAAAGATGATACAAGCTATTACTTCAGCGATAGCATGAACAACACCCAAAACAAAGTTAAAAATCCAAGATGCCTTTGGTTTATCCAAGGTTTCAGGGAATTTTTTTAAGTACAAAGCCCCCAAAGTACCAAAAACGATGTGAGAGAAGGCACGAAGTACAATAACAGGCGGATAGCCAGCCATCAGGAAACCAAGACTAGAAGCAATAATCACAAAAGCAGCCATCAAAGGCGAAAGAAACATGGCGATAAAGATGGGGATATGACTTCCCAAGGTGTAAGAAGCCGGTGGGATAACGATTTTAAAAGGCATAATGATTGGAATCAAAATCGCTATTGCAGTGAGTAGGGCAGTCATAGTCATAAACTGCGTTTTTTTCCGTATATCCATAAGAACCTCCATTTATCTGTATATACACAAGTATAGTACAATAAATCACCAATCAAGTCAAGAAGCATTATTGATTTTTCAGGAAAATTTGGTTAAAATGTGGTAAAGAATAATAGGAAACGAGGAGAAAATGTGATGATACTTTTTGTTTACCTAATAGTGGTAATCGTGATGATGTCAAAACAGAAAAGTGAAGGGAAAGTAGTCTCAGGTTGGACTCGTTTCCTAGTTTATAGTTTATTAGTCCTTTCGCTACTCTCTCTATTAGCAAGTAGCTTGGCTGTTTCACTTTTTAGCCTTCCTTTATTAGGTTTTCTTTTGATGGCAGCAATACTAGAAATTGCCTATTTGGTCAGAATGGTGATTGCTTTTGGTTTGATTTTACTGTCACTAACTCTATACTTGGATAGTCAGAAAAGTCAGCAACCTATACGGCTTTCGCATCAATTCCTGCTCTTTGGATTTCACATTTTTTTGATTATTCTCATGCATTAAATATGAAAACTCCACTTTCATTACGAAAGTGGAGTTGTTTTATTTTTTCAAGGTTTGTAAACGTGGGACAATTGCTACTGTTAGAACTGCAGAGATGACAAGCTCAGCAATTGAGTTGGTTGAAATGACGGTTGCAAGGAGTTTTTGGATATTTCCATCGAAGACACTTCCAAAAAGGAAGAAGATTCCCCCAAGGACAAAGACGGTGTTGGTAAGGGAACCGAGGGCACCAGCTAGGATTAGCCCAGTTTTATTTTTCATCAGTTTATAGACCAAGTAAGGTGTCAGACCGATCAAAATGCGAGGGACAATAGCGATAATCGCAGAGTAAATGTTTCCGTTCGGTACGAATGGTGAGAAGAGGTAGCTGGTTGGAAGGATGGTAATCGTGTTTACCGTTAAGCTTAGCAGTCCCATCAAGAAACCAAGTGTAACACCAACTCGTGGGCCGTAAATGATACTAGCAATGATTACTGGAATATGAACGATAGTTGGTTTAATTGGAAATGGGAAAAGATTAAATAGGAGAGAGCTCAAAAAGTGGATAACGAGCATAACTGCAAAAAAGATAGCAATTGGGGCAATGTTAGAGCGTTTGTTCATCGAGGGTTTCCTTTATTCTTTCTAATATAGTATTCAGGTCAGCTAGGGCGCCTTTGCCGTGATCGCCACAGGCTAGTAGAGATTCTTTTGGAGAGATGATCTGATAACCATAGGTCTCTAATGTTTTTAGATTAGCCTGGGTTGCCGGATGGTCATACATCTTTGTATTCATGGCTGGCGCGACTAACTTTTTGACGTGGTCTGGCAGGGCAAGTGCTGTACTTGTCACCATGTTGTCCGCAAATCCATGGGCTAACTTTGCTATGGTATTAGCAGTAGCTGGGGCTACAATAAAAAGGTCAGTCCTTTTGCCTAGTTCGATATGATTGACTTGATCAGGAGCGGGTTCCTGCATGACATCAAGGTGGACAGGATTTTGAGAGAGGACCTGTAGTGTCAGCGGTTGGATAAACTCTCTCGCTGCCTCAGTCATTAAGACAGTGACCTGATGGCCCTGTTTCTTCAAGGAACTGACTAGATCAGCTGATTTATAGGAGGCAATGGAACCTGTCACTGCGATGAGAATATTTGCCATGGCTTTCCTTTCTAAAAATCGTATGCTTGAATTTTTTCAAGGAGGAGGTTTGCTATTTCCTCTTTGGTTTGAACGGTTTGGAGTTCCTCTTTCTCAACAAAGATTGCTTGATGCTGGTTTGCTGAAATTTGAGTCAGGTCATTTGCGATGATTAAGTCTGCTTGGTTCTTGATAAGACTTTTTCTAGCAATCTCAATGAGATAATCCTCAGAGACATCAACCAGCAGTTTGAAACCAATCAGATGAATAGCAGGATTCCATTCCTTGACTAGAGAGATGATTTTGGGTGTTTTTTTCAGGAATAAAACCTGCACCTCGTCAGTTGAAGAAATCTTAGTCTGATGATTCTGCTTGCTTAAAAATTCTTCTAAATTAGAGCTAGCTTGTACCTCCTCAAGCCCCGTCATATAAATAGGTGTGTAGTCAGACACAGCCATTGAGTGGATTAAGACCTGATATTCCTTAACAAGTTCTTGCATCCCAACTAGAAGGTCGTTGGTATTATCAATTTCTCGAATGCTTAGGTTGGGATGAGCTTCTGGCTTCAGAGCTCGTTTTGTCGTTATTAAACAAACTTCATGCCCCGCAGCAAGCAAGGTTTCTGTGATGATTTTCCCCAAGCGACCTGTAGAATGGTTAGTAATAGAGCGGACACTATCAATAGCTTCACTGGTACCGCCCGATGTGACTAAAATTTTCATAGCACTATTGTACACAAAAATGATATGCAAGTCAAAGAAAGTATTTAAAAGAAAAATATATTATTATTGACATTTATAGTAATAAATAAGATAATGAATCTAAGTAAATTAATAGGGGTATTATTATGGATTTTTTTAAATTTGCAGACAACATTGCAAAGGAAGCTGGTAAAGTATTGAATGATGTCGGTTCTGCTACTAGCGAAGCTTTAAATGAAGCGAGTAAATTTACTGGAGAAGTTATTACTGAATCTGTAAAAACTATAGGTGATGTATCAAGCCAAGTTGGTAATGTTGTCTCAGATATCTCAGTGAAAGCTGTTGGGGTTGCCGGAGATGTAGCACATCAGATAACAAATGTGACTTCTGAAACATTTAACGAAGCTGGGAAAATAGCGAATAATACAAAAGAACAAATTGAATCGGTAGACCTTTTTAATTCTAAACTAAGACAAGAAGCTGTTGATGGATATAATGAAGCTATTAGTTGTTATAATGAGGAAGCGGATAGCTTGGCTAATAAATCAATAGAGCTTTATCAAGTTAGGGATAAAGCTATCAAAGTTGTGAAAATTGTTGAAGAAAGAATTAATAAACTAGCAAATAAACCAAAAGAGTTTGAAACAAAATTAGAAGAAATTGATGTTGAAATTCAGAATTTTGAAGATAAGCAAATTGCTATTTCACAGTCAATTAAGGAAGCTGAATTAGCAAGTGGTAGTACTGCAGCTACAGCTTCTTTAAGTGCTTTAGGAGTCACAGTTGCAACTTTAGGTCCTACTGCGGCTATGGGAGTCGCAACTACTTTTGGTGTCGCATCAACAGGAACTGCTATTTCTACTCTTTCAGGTGCAGCTGCAGAAAGTGCAGCAATAGCTTGGTTAGGTGGTGGAAGCGTAGCAGCTGGTGGAGGTGGAATGGCAGCGGGAAAGGCATTTTTAGCATTGGCTGGTCCCGTTGGTTGGGGAATTGCAGGAGTTATGTTGACCGCTTCTGTAGGCGCTGGTGTTGTAGCTAATAGGAAAAATGAAGAAGTTGCAAAAGAAGCTATAGAGGAACAGAAAAAGGTAGAATTGTTGGCTCGACAACTTAAAGAAAAAGTATTAGAAGTTACGGAATTAATAGAACTAACAGAAAAACAAACAGAAGGAATTCATTTAGCCAATTTATCTTTAACTGGAATGGACTATAGCTTATTTACTGAAGATGAAAAATATCAAGCAGGTGCTTTAGTGAATTCAACTCTATCATTGACTGCTATGGTAAATAAGGAAATTAGAATAAATGAGTAATCAGATTTTTAATCAGGCTTTTAACCAAGGTATTGGTGCATATGTTAATTGTTTAAATAATTTAAGGATTCAGGACTTACAAATTGCTATGAAAATCATAGAGGATGAAGCACGCAAAGTTATCTTAAACAAGGACAATGCCTCAAAGATTTTAAACTATACGAGAGACAAAATTGAAGACGTTATTTTAAAGAAGCGTGGAGGAGATTATGGTGGTCACGGCTTTATCGCTGAATTTGCAGAAGCAGGGATTGTAAATGCGAGAAGAGCCATTGAAGGGTTAAATCCTATTGTCGAAGTATTGAATGATAATGGACCAGCCGATTTATTAATTGGTAGAAATACCATTCAAATGAAGTTTTATGGTAATTTACGTGATGAACTAGCTCAATCGTTTCATTACAGTTCAAAAATGAAAATGATGTTTCCAAAAGATCACGTTCAAGTATTTGAAAAAATAATGGCTGGAGCAAAAGAAGTTGAATTGAATGGCAAGAGATTATCCATTAAACAAATTACGGATATACGCCAAATGATTAATGATATCACTGAAAGCAAGGGACTTACTTCATACAAATATTGGATGAAATCCTCTGCTCTAGATTATAAAGACGCTCAAAAAAATTCAATTCATTCTCTTATAGATTCTGAAGAGAAGAATATTCGTAAAACAGTCAGACTAAAACAACAAGAATTAAATAAAAAAAGATTAGTTGCCCAAAAACATGCATTACCAAATTTAAAAGAAGCTAACAAGGTTGCAAGAAACGCAGCTTTTTTACAGGGTGGTTTAGCATTAATGTCGTTTGTGTATGGGAAATACAAAGAAGGAAAAAGTATTTTTGAATTCGAACAATCAGATTGGTTAGATTGTGGATTGGACACAGCTGAAGGAGTTGTAAAGGGGGCAATATCTGGTTATTCCATTTACGGATTAACAAATGTCTTTGGTATTAGTGCTCCAAATGCTAGTGCTTTAGTTATGGCAACTTATGGAATGATAGATATTATTCTAAAGTATAGATCTACAGAAATAACCCAAGATGAATTTATGAATCTTTTGACAATAAATGTAATGGATGCTTCCTTTACAACAATTGGTGCTTGTATTGGTCAGATCATGATTCCAATACCTGTTCTTGGTTCTGTAGTTGGTTCAATATCTACTTCAATAATTTGGGAGATAGGTAAGGGAATATTAAATGAAAGAGAACAAAGGATAATTCAAGATTACAAAGAAAATCTGAATAGTTACATAAAAACTTTAGACGAAAATTATCTTGTCATTTACAACGAAATTATAGAAAAGTATAAAAAATTGGGCGAAATACAAGCATATTCGTTTGATTTGTCAATAAATACTAAACTTAGGTTTGAGTACTCTATTGAGATGGCAGAAAGTTTAGAAATTGAAGATAATAAAATTCTCCATGATTTGTCTGAAATTGATAATTTTTTTCTTGACTAGATTATTTTCACATTCTTTATAGTCTAAAACTATAAAGCCATATAAAATTTTTCAAAGGGCTCTAAAAATCTTGAAATACAGGATATTTACGAACGTTTAGAGAGTTTATGGATGTTAAAAATCTTGTTTTGTGTTATAATGAATTATCATATAAGAGGTTAGAGGAGTTTTGAATGAAAACAGATATTGAAATCGCACAGAGTATTGAGTTGAAGCCAATCGTTGATGTTGTAGAGAAACTTGGTATTTCTTACGATGATTTGGAGTTGTATGGAAAGTACAAGGCTAAGCTCAGCTTTGATAAAATTCGTGCAGTTGAGAGCAATCCAGTTGGGAAATTGATCTTGGTTACTGCCATCAACCCAACACCTGCAGGTGAAGGGAAATCAACCATTACCATTGGTCTTGCGGATGCCTTGAACAAGATTGGCAAGAAAACCATGATTGCTATCCGCGAACCGTCTCTTGGTCCAGTAATGGGTATTAAGGGTGGTGCAGCTGGTGGTGGTTATGCTCAAGTGTTGCCAATGGAGGACATCAACCTTCACTTTACCGGGGATATGCATGCCATTACAACTGCTAACAATGCTCTTTCTGCCTTGATTGACAACCACTTGCACCAAGGAAATGAGTTGGGTATTGACCAACGTCGTATCCTCTGGAAACGTGTTGTGGACTTGAATGACCGTGCTCTTCGTCATGTGACTGTTGGCCTTGGTGGTCCTCTAAATGGTATTCCACGTGAGGATGGTTTCGATATTACCGTCGCTTCTGAAATTATGGCCATTCTTTGCTTGGCAACGGACATTGAGGACTTGAAACGCCGTTTGGCGAATATCGTTATCGGTTATCGCTATGATCGTACACCTGTTTCTGTAGGTGATTTACAGGTTGAGGGTGCTTTAGCATTGATTTTGAAAGATGCTATTAAGCCAAACTTGGTTCAGACAATTTACGGTACACCTGCCTTTGTACATGGTGGTCCATTTGCCAATATCGCTCATGGATGTAACTCTGTTTTGGCAACAAGCACAGCCCTTCGCTTGGCTGATTATACTGTTACTGAAGCTGGTTTTGGTGCAGACCTTGGTGCTGAGAAATTCCTTGATATCAAGACACCAAACTTGCCAACTTCTCCAGATGCAGTAGTCATCGTCGCAACCCTTCGTGCCCTTAAGATGAATGGTGGTGTAGCTAAGGACGCTTTGACAGAGGAAAATGTAGAAGCAGTTCGTGCCGGTTTTGCTAACTTGAAGCGCCACGTTGAAAATATTCGTAAGTTTGGTATTCCTGCAGTTGTTGCGATTAATGAATTTGTCTCTGATACAGAAGCTGAAATCGCAACCTTGAAAGAACTTTGTGCTTCTATTGATGTTCCAGTAGAATTGGCTAGTGTCTGGGCTGATGGCGCAGAAGGAGGCGTAGCGCTTGCCGAAACGGTTGTTCAGACTATTGCTGAAAATCCATCCAACTATACTCGCCTTTATGACAATGACCTTTCTGTCCAAGAAAAGATTGAAAAGATTGTTACTGAAATCTATCGTGGTAGCAAAGTGAACTTTGAGAAGAAAGCCCAAACGCAAATCGCTCAAATCGTTCAAAACGGATGGGACAAATTGCCAATCTGTATGGCTAAAACTCAGTACAGTTTCTCTGACAATCCAAATGCACTTGGAGCTCCAGAAAACTTTGAAATTACCATCCGTGAATTGGTACCAAAATTAGGTGCAGGCTTCATCGTTGCCCTAACTGGTGATGTTATGACCATGCCAGGTCTTCCAAAACGTCCAGCCGCTCTTAATATGGATGTTGAAAGTGATGGAACAGTCCTAGGCTTGTTCTAGTAAATTGCAATTGATTTAAATGAGTTTGGAAAAGCTTTCCAAGCTCTTTTTCTTATCTAGATATGAGGCGTTGTCTTCAGCTGATGAAAGATTTACCTTCTAGACGCCACCAGTCTAGCTAAAGATATTTTCTCTGATTTCTGATATAATAGAAACATTGACTTCAAGAGTAAGGAAGAGAAGATGAACGCATTATTGAATGGAATGAATGACCGTCAGGCTGAGGCGGTGCAAACGACAGAAGGCCCCTTGTTAATCATGGCGGGGGCTGGCTCTGGAAAGACTCGTGTTTTGACCCACCGTATTGCTTATTTGATTGATGAAAAGATGGTCAATCCTTGGAATATCTTGGCCATTACCTTTACCAACAAGGCTGCGCGTGAGATGAAGGAGCGTGCTTATAGCCTTAATCCAGCAACCCAGGACTGCCTAATTGCGACCTTTCACTCCATGTGTGTTCGTATCCTACGTCGCGATGCGGATCATATTGGCTACAATCGGAATTTCACCATTGTAGATCCCGGAGAACAGCGAACCCTCATGAAACGCATTCTCAAGCAATTAAACTTAGATCCGAAAAAATGGAATGAACGGACTATTTTGGGAACCATTTCCAATGCTAAGAATGACCTAATTGATGATGTGGCTTATGCTGCCCAGGCTGGTGATATGTACACGCAAATCGTAGCTCAGTGTTATACAGCTTATCAAAAGGAGCTTCGTCAGTCTGAGTCCGTTGACTTTGATGATTTGATTATGCTGACCCTCCGTCTCTTTGATCAAAATCCTGACGTCTTGACCTACTATCAGCAGAAGTTCCAGTACATTCATGTTGATGAGTACCAAGATACCAACCATGCCCAGTATCAATTGGTCAAACTCTTGGCTTCACGCTTTAAAAATATCTGCGTTGTCGGTGATGCGGACCAGTCTATCTACGGTTGGCGTGGGGCTGATATGCAGAATATCTTGGATTTTGAGAAAGATTACCCTAACGCCAAGGTCGTTTTGCTAGAAGAAAATTATCGTTCAACAAAAACCATTCTCCAAGCAGCCAATGACGTCATCAAAAACAATCAAAATCGCCGCCCCAAAAATCTCTGGACCCAGAATGCTGATGGTGAGCAGATTATTTACTATCGTGCAAATGACGAACAGGATGAGGCTGTTTTTGTAGCCAAAACCATTGATGAACTTGGTCGAACTCAAAACTTCCTCCACAAGGATTTTGCGGTTCTTTATCGGACTAATGCACAATCCCGTACTATTGAGGAGGCCCTCCTAAAGTCCAATATTCCTTATACTATGGTCGGCGGGACCAAGTTCTACAGCCGTAAGGAAATCCGTGATATTATCGCCTACCTTAATCTCATTGCCAATCTGAGTGACAATATCAGTTTTGAGCGCATTATTAACGAACCTAAACGCGGAATCGGCCCAGGAACCGTTGAGAAAATTCGCGACTTTGCGAATATGCAAGATATGTCTATGCTAGACGCTTCAGCCAATATTATGTTGTCAGGCATCAAAGGTAAGGCAGCCCAGTCTATCTGGGATTTTGCCAATATGATTTTGGATTTGCGGGAACAACTGGATCAATTAACCATCACAGAGTTAGTTGAAGCGGTTCTTGAAAAAACAGGTTATGTGGAAATTCTTAATGCCCAAGCGACCTTGGAAAGCAAGGCGCGGGTTGAAAATATTGAAGAGTTCCTATCTGTTACCAAGAACTTTGATGACAATCCTGATAGTCAGGAAGAGGAAACAGGTTTAGATAAACTCAGTCGTTTCTTGAATGACTTAGCCTTGATTGCGGATACGGATTCAGGCAGTCAGGAGACATCTGAAGTAACCTTGATGACCCTCCATGCAGCGAAAGGACTAGAGTTCCCAGTTGTCTTTATCATTGGGATGGAGGAAAATGTATTTCCGCTTAGCCGTGCGGCTGAAGATCCAGATGAGCTAGAAGAAGAACGCCGTTTGGCCTATGTCGGTATCACACGCGCAGAAAAGATCCTCTATCTGACCAATGCCAACTCTCGCTTGCTTTTCGGTCGTACTAGCTACAATCGTCCAACACGTTTCATCAATGAAATCAGTTCGGACCTGCTTGAGTATCAGGGCTTGGCTCGACCAGCTAATACCAGCTTTAAGGCATCTTATAGCAGTGGTGGGATTGCTTTCGGTCAAGGTATGAGCTTAGCTCAAGCCCTTCAAGAACGAAAACGCAATGCCGCACCAAGCTCTATCCAGTCAAGTGGTCTCCCATTTGGACAATTTGCAGCTGGAAATAAAAAAGATTCGACTGATACAAGTTGGTCCATTGGGGACATTGCTCTTCACAAGAAATGGGGAGAGGGAACGGTCCTAGAAGTTTCGGGTAGTGGCGATACTCAGGAATTGAAAATCAATTTCCCAGAAGTGGGGCTGAAAAAACTCTTAGCCAGTGTTGCCCCAATTGAGAAAAAAATCTAATTTTCCATCCTTCTCACGAATAATAAAGTGAGGAGGATTTTTATGTACAGTATTTCATTCCAAGAAGATTCACTCTTGCCTAGAGAAAGACTAGTTAAAGAAGGAGTAGAGGCTCTGAGTAATCAAGAATTACTAGCTATTCTGCTCAGAACCGGAACACGTCAGGCTAATGTATTTGAAATTGCTCAGAAAGTCTTGAATAGTTTGACCAGTCTAACCGATCTGAAAAAAATGACCCTGCAGGAATTGCAGAGTCTGTCTGGTATTGGACGGATTAAGGCCATTGAACTACAAGCAGTGATTGAACTGGGGCATCGTATTCATAAACATGAAACCCTTGAGATGGAAAGTATTCTCAGTAGTCAAAAGCTAGCCAAGAAAATGCAACAGGAACTTGGCGACAAAAAACAAGAGCACCTAGTGGCGCTCTATCTCAATACTCAAAATCAAATCATTCATCAGCAAACTATTTTTATCGGATCTGCGACACGCAGCATTGCTGAACCACGGGAAATTCTTCACTATGCTTTGAAGCATATGGCAACTTCCGTGATTCTCGTTCACAATCATCCATCCGGCGCTGTATCTCCTAGTCGAAACGATGACCATGTCACTAAACTAGTCAAGGAAGCCTGCGAACTGATGGGAATTGTGTTCTTGGACCATTTGATTGTCTCTCACTCTGATTACTTTAGTTACCGTGAAAAGACGGATTTGATTTAAGATTGCACATGATCTTACTCAATTACTTTTAAAACATAGGAATCTACTTCTGCCATATTGATAACAGGAAGAGGTTTTATCGTGGGTACAAGTAAATTTTCTTGAACGATAAAGTCGACAATTGCATTGAAATCTTCGATTTTATAATATCTTTTTTTATGAATGAGAATATCTCTGTAAAAGTAAAGACTTGAACGAAATTTACTTTTTAGTTTGGCATCTGCCTTTTTACAAAATCGTTTTGCCTTTTTAGACATTTCTTTCAGCTGTTTTTCTTTTTCTTTTTGAGATAGTTTATCGAAATTCTCTTTATTCTTAGAAAAAGATTGGTAACTTTCCGCTGTTAAAAGTCTATAGAGATTAGAAAGATGAAAGCAAACCCTTGTTTCTTTTTCATTGTTTGATAAGAAAAGATTAGCTTCCTTTTTCTTATAAGATATGAAAACATTAGCTTCTATATCTCTCAAAATCTCATGAGTAGAAGGTATTTCAATTTCATTCATGATTTAATAACCTATTTATAAGTCCTAGAGTTCATTAACAACATAGTCAAATAGCGTTTTATCTTTGGGGCGATTTTCAAATAGAAATTCTGGATGCCATTGGACACCAAGATAAGGAAAGCCGTCCGTAGTTGTCACAGCCTCAATGATTCCATCTT
>CAUQPD010000009.1:0-39256 GCA_963519935.1 uncultured Streptococcus sp. | reverse complement strand
AAACAACTCCTGCAAGGAATAGCAGTAAACGATTAGAAAATTTCATTTCAATACCCCCTATATAGTATAGTATAGTTTGATAATAAAAATATTATACACCTTTTTAGAGGAAATGTCAATAAACAAAATGGAAAATTTGGAAGTTTCAGTCTGATTTATGAAAAGAAAATCAGTTTTTATTATTTTGAAAATAAAAAGAGAAGATAAAATTTGTCTTCTCTACATGAAAATATTGTATGGAATCAAAGCAAAAGTAACTGGCTTTACACTATTTGTTAAGATGTAATTTGATTCAAAAAGAAAAGATAGATTTAAAATGTGGGACAAATGATGGGGTAAATCAGTTATAGACAAGCAAAAAAAGCCTTGATTTACAAGGCTTTTTCCTGTTGTATTTAGATGCCCCCTACAGGGATCGAACCTGTGACCCACGGATTAAGAGTCCGCTGCTCTGCCAGCTGAGCTAAGGAGGCAAAGAAAAAAGCTGTATTGGTGCCGAAACTTCACGGTTTGTATTGAACCCGCGCAATTAAGCAGGTGGGCAACTCGCTCTAACTGAAGCTGTTTCCGTGTGAGACGGCCTACATGCTGTTAGAAGACTTTTGTTTCCCTAATAATACAAAAAATAGTCGGTCAACACTTAAGTGTGAAGTCGTACACCACAGCGTTTCTATGTTTATATGATACCACTTTTTCAAAAAAAATCAAGAGGAAAATGCAATTATTTGAAAAGGATTTCACAAGTCCCGTAATTTATCAATGGTTTCCTTGCGTTGAGCTAAAGCCCGTTCGTATTTGCCAGTATCTTCCGGAGTGAAGTAGTGCTGATCTTTAATTTTTTCTGGCAGATAGTCCTGCTTGACCCAGTTTCCAGGATAGTTGTGCGGATAGAGATAGTTTTGCGCATTCCCTAGTTCCTTGCTTCCACTGTAGTGGCCATCGCGCAGGTGGCGCGGAATAGGTAAATGACCTGATGTTTTGAGGTCAGCAAGGGCCTTGTCCATGGCCACATAGGCTGAGTTGGATTTTGGAGAGAGGGCCAAGTCAATCACGACATTGGCAATGAGAATGCGAGCTTCTGGGAAGCCAATCTTTTGAGCAGCATCTAGAGCAGTTACAGTATGAATCTGAGCTTCAGGATTGGCCAAACCGATATCTTCATAAGCGATGACGGTCAAACGACGAGCGAGACTGGGCAAATCTCCAGCCTCAATCAAGCGGGCCGCATAGTGGAGACTGGCATCGACATCCGAGCCACGGATGGACTTTTGTAGGGCTGAAAGGACATCGTAGTGACCGTCCCCATCCTTGTCCATGGTAATATAGCTCCGCTGGAGGCTATTTTCCATGATATTCAGAGTGATGTGGCGGATCCCCTTGTCATTTTCAGGGGTAGAGAGAACAGCCAAATCCAGCGAGTTAAAGGCAGAACGCAGGTCTCCATTTGTAGAGGTCGCGATGAAATCCAGTGCATCCTCATCTAGCTCTACTTGGAAATCAAAACCACGCTCAGGGTCAGTTAGAGCGATTTGAATCGCTCCTTTTACATCTTGATTAGACAAGGGTTCTAACTCAAAAATCTGAACACGGCTACGAATGGCTGGAGTGACAGAAAAGAAGGGATTTTCAGTCGTCGCACCAATCATGATGACCAGACCACTTTCCAAGAGGGGGAGCAGAAAATCTTGCTTAGTCTTGTCAAGACGATGGATTTCGTCTAGTAATAGAACGAGACCACCTGAAAATTTAGCTTCTTCCGCGATTTCTTGCAGTCGCTTTTTACTATCGACTGTCGCATTAAAGGTCCGAAAGGCATACTTGGTCGTTCCAGCGATGGCAGAGGCAATACTGGTCTTTCCAATACCTGGAGGTCCGTAGAGAATCATGGAGGACAGACGATTTGCTTCCACCATGCGACGGATAATTTTTCCAGGTCCGACCAGATGCTTCTGACCAATGACCTGGTCGATGGTTTTTGGGCGCATGCGAAGCGCGAGATTGTCTGGCATAGCAGTCCTTTCTAACATGGATTTTCTGATGTAGATGTGGTAAGATGGTAGTATCTATTTTAGCATATTTCCGAGCAATCGGGGCGATTTAAGAGTCGCATAGAAAGAGGACAAAATGGCAACATACGGATTTTTAGATGTTTTAGAGGAAGAATTGGACAAGAACTTTCCCTTTGACTTTGAGATTAGCTGGGACAAGCGCAATCACGCGGTTGAAGTGAGTTTTCTATTAGAAGCACAAAATGCTGATGGAGTGGAGATGCTGGACGAGGACGGAGAGGTGTCATCAGACGACATCCTATTTGAAGAAGCGGTACTCTTTTACAATCCTGCTAAGTCAACTGTCAATGAGGAAGACTATTTGACAGTTATCCCTTATCTGCCGAAGAAAGGATTTTCTCGTGAATTTTTAAACTATTTTGCTCTATTCCTCAAAGACACTTCAGAGGTTGGGCTGGATGCGCTCATGGACTTTTTGGAAGACCCAGAAGCAGAGGAGTTTGTCATGGAATGGAACCAAGAAGTATTTGAAGAAGGAAAAGTCGGCTTGGAAGAGGGGGAGTTTTATCCTTATCCGAGATACTAGGAGTATGATATGGAAATAGAAATTTCTGATTTTACAGGTTGCAAAATTGCTTTGTTTTGTGGAGATAAGCTCTTAACTATCTTACGTGATGACAAATCAAACATTCCATACCCTAATACCTGGGAATTGCCAGGTGGCGGACGAGAGGGTGATGAAAGTCCCTTTGAGTGCGCGGCGCGTGAAGTTTATGAAGAACTAGGCATTCATCTGACTGAGGATTGTCTGCTTTGGAGTAAGGTGTACCCAAGTATGCTTTTTGAGGGGAAGGAATCCGTCTTTCTAGTTGGTAAGTTAAGGCAGGAACAGTTTGATAGTATTGTCTTTGGTGATGAAGGACAGGGCTACAAACTGATGAGCATTGAGGAGTTTCTTGACTCAGATAGGGTTGTACCCCAGTTGCAGGATAGAGTGAGGGATTATATGGAGGAAGAGTAACTACAAGATATGAGTAAATTAACATATAAGTCATATTCATGGGATAAAGAATTTGAAATCAAAGGTTATTTTTCTGATGATAAATCAAAAGTAGTTGATCATGAAGCAAATAGTGGAATTTTGACATACTCACCAAACGAAATTATATTAGAAATTTTTGGTGAATTTTCTAGTGATGACGAAATAATTACTGATTTTGGATACCCTATAGATAAAATTTATGGATTTGATTCTCATGGAAAGTTATTGATATTAGAATCTTATGGTAGTCCGTTTGGAACAGATAATGTTCCAGGTTTTCCAATAAGAAAGTATAGAATCAAAAATTTTAAAATTTTTGATATTGATTATCAATTATTTCCAAATAAGAATAATTTCAAAGAGTTGATAGTTGAATTGATTGACGAATTGGAAGATACCAAAGTCCAGTATTACCAATTCTCTTTTGATCATCTAGAAGATTGGATTGGCAAATCAATTATAAGTGCGGAACGTGATTTCAAACAACGAAATTTTAATATTGCTGTCAATATTTCTGACTATCAATCTACGGAAGTTTTGATAACATCAGAGAATTTGAAATTTAAAGATGTGCCTAGTTATATTTTTTCTTATGATGCACTTAGCGTAGAACCATCTTATAGAATTCACTTATCTTCTCCTACAGATAGAAAGGTCTCTTTTCAGAAATGCTATGATACTTCAATACGGATTAAAGAATTAGTTGAGATGTTATCTGAAAAGCCTTTATCGTTTGAAACGATTGAATTTTTGTGCGAAAAACGTCAGGATAATAACTGGCCTATAATTAGGGGGAAGTATTTTGTACAACATTCAAGAAAAAACATTAAATGGGATAAGCATGAGCTACACAAAATTTCGCTTAATAAACTAGGCGACAATTTTGAAGCTATTATAAATAATTGGTTCGATAAAAGTGAGCAATTAGAATTTATTGTTCGAAGTTTTACAGCCAATTTGCATGGTGCTCCTTATCTTGAAGATAGTTTTATAGATTCCATTCGCAATTTAGAAGTATTTGCTAGAAATTTTCGAGGTGAACAACGAGCTGATATTTCTAAAGAAGAAGATATAAATAAACAAAGAGTTTTTGATTTTATTAATAAAAATATTGATGATTATTTTAAAAAAGTCTTTAGAAATAGGTTGAAATATCAGAGACAGGATAGTGACTTGAGAAAGAAATTACTGGATTTATTTTCTAATGTTCTTGGAAAAATAGGGAAGAATAAACTTACTGAGACCTCCATTTCTAGTATTGTTAAAAAGTTGTATGACAGTCGTAACTACTATATTCATGGAGATGAGAAATCAAAATATAAAAATCTAGTGACAGATTTCAATGAAATGTATGAACTTCGTACATTGTGTCAAGAGGTATTACGTTTCTACATATTTCAGGAACTTGGATTAGAATATGATGAGGAGTACTAATAAAATGGAAACATGGCAAGAGTTAAAAGTTACAGTTAAGCGCGAGGGGGAGGAGTTGGTTTCCAACCTCTTGATTGAACTAGGAGCGCAAGGTGTTGCGATCGAAGACAGTATGGACTATGTGGGGAATGTCGACCGTTTTGGTGAAATTTTTCCTGAGGTTGAACAGCAGGAAGAAATCGTGGTGACAGCCTATTATCCCGAAACGATTGATGTAGCGGCAGTTGAGGCAGATTTACAGGCTCGTCTCCTAGAATTAACAGATTTTATGGATTTAGGAGAAGTCAAGATGGGGACGACTGCCTTGGCTGAGGAAGACTGGGCAGACAACTGGAAGAAATATTACGAACCAGCTCGCATTACTCATGACTTGACCATCGTGCCATCCTGGACGGACTACGAGGCGACTGCTGGAGAAAAGATTATCAAGCTGGATCCAGGCATGGCTTTTGGGACTGGAACGCATCCAACGACCAAGATGAGCCTTTTTGCCTTGGAGCAGGTTCTTCGTGGTGGCGAAACGGTGCTAGATGTGGGAACTGGTTCAGGTGTCCTCTCCATTGCCTGCTCGCTACTTGGTGCCAAGAAAATTTTCGCCTATGACCTGGATGATGTGGCGGTTCGGGTGGCTCAGGAAAATATCGAGCTCAACCCTGGCATGGAAAACATCCATGTTGCTGCTGGAGATTTGCTCAAGGGTGTGGAGATTGAAGCAGATGTCATTGTGGCCAATATCTTGGCGGATATTCTCATTCATCTGACAGACGATGCTTATCGTTTGGTCAAGGACGAAGGCTACCTGATCATGAGTGGGATTATCAAGGACAAGTGGGACATGGTGCGCGAGTCGGCTGAGTCAGCTGGATTTTTCCTTGAAACCCACATGATTCAAGGGGAATGGAATGCCTGTGTCTTTAAGAAGACCAAGGATATTTCTGGTGTGATTGGAGGCTAGCATGCAGCAGTATTTTGTCAAAGGCAGTGCAATCTCTCCTGTAACTATCGAGGACAAGGAAACCATCAAGCATATGTTTCAGGTCATGCGGCTGAAAGAAGAGGATGAGGTGACCTTGGTCTTTGATGATGGCATCAAGCGTTTGGCGCGCGTGATAGATGTGGAAGCGCGTCAGTTTGAGTTGGTTCAAGAATTAGCTGACAATGTGGAACTGCCCGTTCAAGTCACCATTGCATCTGGCTTTCCCAAGGGAGACAAGCTGGAGTTTATTACTCAGAAAGTAACAGAACTAGGAGCTAGTCAAATCTGGGCCTTTCCTGCCGACTGGTCAGTTGCCAAATGGGATGGTAAGAAATTGGGTAAAAAGGTTGAAAAGCTAGAAAAAATTGCCCTTGGAGCAGCAGAACAAAGCAAGCGTAATATTGTACCAAGTATCCAGCTTTTTGAGAAAAAAGCAGATTTTCTAGCCCAGCTGGACCAGTTTGACTCAATTGTGGTGGCTTATGAAGAATCAGCAAAAGAGGGAGAAGCTGCTGCGCTCTTACAAGCAGTCACTGGTCTTGAAAAAGGAGCCAAATTGCTCTTTATTTTTGGCCCAGAAGGTGGTCTCTCACCAGCAGAAATTGAAAGTTTTGAAGCTAAAGGAGCTGTTCTTGCAGGACTTGGCCCTCGCATCTTGCGAGCAGAAACAGCGCCACTTTACGCCTTATCTGCCCTTAGTGTTTTAGTAGAATTAGAGAAATAAGAGGAAGAAAATGGAACAAAAACACCGTTCAGAATTTCCAGAAAAGGAACTTTGGGACTTAACTGCCCTATACCAAGACCGTGAGGATTTCTTGCGAGCAATCGAGAAAGCTCGCGAAGATATCAACCAATTTAGCCGTGATTACAAGGGCAATCTTCATACGTTTGAGGATTTTGAAAAGGCCTTTGCGGAATTGGAACAAATCTACATTCAGATGAGTCATATCGGCAATTACGCCTTTATGCCTCAGACGACAGACTATAGCAATGAAGAATTTGCCAATATTGCCCAAGCTGGGATGGAATTTGAAACAGATGCCAGCGTAGCCTTGACCTTCTTTGACGATGCCTTGGTGGCAGCAGACGAGGAAGTCTTGGACCGTTTGGGTGAATTGCCACATTTGACGGCAGCCATTCGTCAGGCCAAAATCAAAAAAGCCCACTACCTAGGGGCTGATGTGGAGAAGGCCTTAACCAATCTCGGTGAAGTTTTCTACAGTCCTCAGGATATTTATACTAAGATGCGAGCTGGGGACTTTGAAATGGCTGACTTTGAAGCCAATGGCAAGACCTACAAAAACAGCTTTGTTACCTATGAGAATTTCTACCAAAACCACGAGGACGCTGAGGTTCGTGAGAAATCCTTCCGTTCCTTCTCAGAAGGACTACGTAAGCACCAAAATACGGCTGCCGCAGCCTATCTAGCTCAAGTCAAGTCGGAAAAACTCTTGGCTGATATGAAGGGCTACGACTCAGTCTTTGATTATCTTCTGGCTGAGCAAGAAGTGGATCGTGCCATGTTTGATCGTCAGATAGACCTCATCATGAAGGACTTTGCACCAGTAGCTCAGAGATACCTCAAGCATGTTGCCAAGGTCAATGGACTTGAAAAGATGACCTTTGCAGACTGGAAATTGGATTTGGACAGCGCCCTCAATCCTGAAGTGACTATTGATGATGCCTATGATTTGGTCATGAAGTCAGTTGAACCTTTGGGACAAGAATATTGTCAGGAAGTTGCTCGCTATCAAGAAGAACGTTGGGTGGACTTCGCTGCTAATAGTGGCAAGGATTCTGGCGGTTATGCGGCGGATCCATATCGCGTGCACCCTTATGTCCTCATGAGCTGGACAGGCCGTTTGAGCGATGTCTATACCTTGATTCATGAAATTGGGCATTCTGGTCAATTTATCTTTTCAGACAATTACCAAAGCTACTTTAATGCCCACATGTCGACCTACTACGTTGAAGCGCCATCAACCTTCAATGAATTGCTTCTCAGTGACTACTTGGAGTACCAGTCTGATGACCCACGTCAAAAACGCTTTGCCCTTGCCCACCGCTTAACAGATACCTACTTCCATAATTTCATCACCCACCTCTTGGAAGCAGCCTTCCAGCGTAAGGTTTATACATTGATTGAAGAAGGGGAAACCTTTGGAGCAAGCAAGCTCAACAGCATTATGAAGGAAGTTTTGACAGATTTCTGGGGAGATGCTATTGAAATTGACGACGATGCGGCCTTGACTTGGATGCGCCAAGCTCACTATTACATGGGCTTGTATAGCTACACCTACTCTGCTGGTCTTGTCATCTCGACTGCTGGCTATCTCCATCTGAAAAACTCTGAAACTGGAGCTGAAGACTGGCTCAACCTCCTCAAATCAGGTGGCAGTAAGACACCGCTTGAGTCAGCCATGATTATCGGAGCGGATATTTCAACGGACAAACCACTCCGTGATACGATTCAGTTTCTGTCTGAAACAGTTGACCAGATTATCGCCTACAGTGCTGAGTTGGGAGAGTAAAGAGGATTTAGGATAAGGATATGAACAGAGAATGGCTTTTTGATAAGTTACTAGAAATGTAGAGGTATTGACCATGTATCAAGAGTTACTTAGAAAAATAGCAGAAGAAAAACCGAGCTATCGTCAAGAAGAACTCCAGTGGTTACTTGATCACATAGGGGATCCCAATCCAGAGATTCGTGATGAATTGGTTTTTACTAGTTTGGCTAGAGGGATTCAGGAAGAGCTATTTACACAGGATCAATTTCATTTCATTGCTGAGGTGGTCTCATCTGATGGAGGACTAGATAAAGAGATTGATAAGATAGGCCTGTCAACACTTAAACGTTCTTTTAGGGCGCTTATTTATGCTAATCTTTTGTCTGCAGATGGTAATGAGCACTCTCTTTTCTATAAAGGATTAAAAGCTGATATAAGAAATGCTATGCTATCTCAAGGTTTGTATTACCTAAAAAAAGAAAAGGATACGACAGGATTTTCAAGTCAGTATGGTTGGGTTCACGCTTTTGCGCATGGAGCGGATCTCTTGACGGAAGTGATTTGTCATCCAGATTTTCCTAGTAACAGAGTTTCTGAAGTATTTGATGTACTGGGTCAACTATTTAAAAGAATTCCCATTCGTTTTACAAATGATGAGGATTGGCGGTTAGCGAGAGTACTTTATGAACCTATTTTGCAAGGGAAATTAGAGCAGGAACAAGTAGCTTCTTGGGTAAAAACTATTGACTTTCCGATAGAAGAGAGGGAAGATTTTTATAAATTTTCCAACTTCAGATCCTGTCTGTTGGAAGTCTATATCCAACTTGACCAGAGAAATAGTTTGCAAAATGACTTGAAAGAAGCCATTCAATCCTTTCAGTACTAAGGATAAGCGAGTCGTTTCATAATTTTCAAATAACTTTCCAGTCAATTTTCTTGAAACCCTTTCCTTCTTTTGATAGACTAATACATAGTTTGAAAAAAGGAGACTTATCATGAAAAAATTTGTTGCTGAATTAATCGGTACATTTATGCTTGTGTTCATCGGAACAGGAGCCGTTGTTTTTGGAAATGGTCTTAATGGTCTTGGACACCTTGGAATTGCTTTTGCCTTTGGTTTAGCAATTGTGGTTGCAGCTTTCTCAATCGGAACTGTTTCAGGTGCTCACTTGAACCCAGCGGTTTCGATCGCTATGTTTGTAAACAAACGTTTGTCATCTTCAGAGCTTGTAAACTACATCCTTGGACAAGTAGTTGGAGCTTTCCTTGCGTCAGCTGCGGTATTCTTCCTCTTGTCTAACTCAGGCATGTCAACTGCTAGTCTTGGTGAAAATGCCTTGGCAAACGGTGTCACTGTCTTTGGTGGTTTCTTGTTTGAAGTTATCGCAACTTTCTTGTTTGTCCTAGTTATCATGACTGTAACATCAGCAAGCAAAGGCAATGGCGCAATCGCTGGTTTGGTGATTGGTTTGTCATTAACAGCCTTGATCCTTGTAGGCTTGAACATCACTGGACTTTCAGTAAACCCAGCTCGTAGCTTGGCACCTGCTGTCTTGGTAGGTGGCGCAGCCCTTCAACAAGTATGGATTTTCATCCTTGCCCCAATCGTTGGTGGCGTTCTTGCAGCACTTGTTGCGAAAAATTTCCTTGGAACAGAAGAATAATTGAAACTCAAAAAGCCTTGCTCCTCAGTTTGAGGAACAGGGCTTTTTCGTATCTGTTTAGCGGTTGTCAATTTTCTCTGGATAAAGGTCGTGTTGGAAGAGGCGTTGTTCTGCCAAACCTTCATACTTGCTTCCAGGTCTACCGTAGTTGTAGTAGGGGTCGATTGAGATGCCACCGCGCGGAGTGAATTTTCCCCATACCTCCAAATAGCGAGGGTTTAGTAGATTGACCAAGTCTTTCCCGATGGTGTTGATACAGTTTTCGTGAAAATCCCCATGGTTTCGATAGCTAAAGAGGTAGAGTTTGAGGGATTTTGACTCGACGCAGAGCTTGTCAGGAATGTAGGAAATATAAATCGTCGCAAAGTCTGGCTGAGCAGTGATTGGGCAAAGGGAGGTAAATTCAGGACAGTTGAATTTGATGAAATAATCATTTTCCACATGACGATTGTCAAAAGATTCGAGAACTTCTGGTTGATAGTCAAAAATGTAGTTGGTTTCTTTGTTGCCCAGTAGGCTTAGGTTTTTCATTTCTTCTTGTTGTGACATGTTTTTTTCTTTCTAATCTTAAACACCACGTTGGTTATCGTAGAGGAGGGTATGAAGTTGGGGAAGGACGCGGACATTGCCCCAGCTATCGTCAGTAGCGACGCGTTCCCAGAGTTCTTTGAGACGGTCTAGTTGGTCTTGAACAATATTACCTGTAGCCTTGGGCTCAGGATTTCCAGCCGATAAGAAGAGGACATCTGGTTGGTAGCGCTCTTGTATGCCTCTGGCAAAGGCCAAATCGGCATCGTCAAAGACAGGGATTTTAAAGGTGACCTTGTCTGGATCCAGTTGGGAAACGATAAAGTCCAAAGTCTCGAAGTTGACTTCCATCTTGGATGAGGGAGGTTTGGGGCTCAGAGTGACTTGGTCAATATCTTTTAACCAATTTTGCCAGCGAGAACCTTGGGTCTCAACAGCAAGGGTGACCCCACGTTCTTTGAGCTTGGTGACGAGTTCGGCCATATTGGCTGCTAGGATAGCGGGATTTCCCCCAGACAGGGTGACGTAGTCGTAGCTTCCTAGCTTATCTAAGGCAGCAATGACTTCATCAGCGGTCATGCGAGTTGGCTTTTCAGAACCATCCCAAGTAAAGGCAGAGTCGCACCAGTCGCAATGGTAGTCGCAACCAGTAGTACGGACAAACATGGTTTTCTGCCCGATAGCACGACCTTCACCTTGAAAGGTAGGGCCAAAAATTTCCAGAACTGGTAGTTTGAGGACACGTTCCCTAGTCATCTAACCACTCCCGTCTAAACTCTGCAAAGGCAGTCGGAGTTTCATAGAGGCGAACATATTCCAAACGGAGACCACGTTCGTCTGGCAACTCTTGGTTCATGGTTTGGAAAATCCAGTAAACCATATTTTCAGCAGTCGTGTTCATATAAGGAAGAGTTTCGTTTAGATAGCGATGATCCAAGTGGGGCTCTAAGTAGTTCTTGTAGATCGCTTTGATATCTCCGAAATCGTAGGTCATGCCCCGTTCATCTAAAAATCCACTGACAGCAATCTGCAGATGATAAGTGTGGCCGTGCAGGGATTTGCATTTTCCCTCATAGTGAAAGAGGTGGTGGGCAGCATCAAAGGTAAATTCTTTTGATACCAAGGTTCTGTGAGGATTGTAGACAAGAGACTCCCCAGTTTCCTGTTTGATTTCTTTGGGTGCAAAAAACATTAGGCCTCTCCTTTCTGTGAGAGATAAACATCTAAACCATGTTGACGTAGGTGACAGGCTGGGCAATCTCCACAGCCACTTCCGATAATCCCGTTGTAGCAGGTCAAGGTCTTCTCACGAACGTAGTCAAAGGCACCGAGTTGGTCGGCTAATTTCCAAGTTTCAGCCTTGTCTAGCCACATGAGAGGTGTTTGGATAACAAAGTCATAATCCATGGCAAGGTTGAGAGTAACATTAAGGGATTTGATAAAGACATCACGGCAGTCAGGGTAGCCTGAGAAGTCTGTCTCGCAGACACCTGTCACGATATCTTGAATGCCTCGTTGCTTGGCAAGAACTGCTGCAAAGGATAGAAAGAGGTGGTTGCGGCCGTCAACAAAGGTATTGGGAACCTCTCCCTCGTTTTGCTCGATCTCCAGATCAGAGGTCAGGGCATTTTCAGTGATTTGTCCCAGCAGAGACATATCGAGGATGTGATGACGAATACCCTGTTCCTTAGCGATTTCTTCAGCAACTTGAATTTCGAGATGATGGCGTTGGCCGTAGGCAAAGGTGATGGCTTCGACTGTTTCATAGTGTTCTTTAGCCCAAAAGAGGCAGGTTGTGGAATCTTGACCGCCACTAAAGACGACCAAGGCTGATTGACGTTTCATAGTACTCCTTCCAAAATGGGAAATGTTCAGAGCACGCAAAAAGCTCCCTTGAGGGAGCTAAAAAATACCAAGTAGAGGTTTTTTTTAGCGATGGCATGTCCCAAACATCGTAATATTCTACCTACAGTCTAGCATATTTTTTGAAAAATGGCAAAGGGCAAGAAAAAAGAGACCAAAGAAAGTACTTGGTCTCTAGTGTGATTAGCTCAATTCAGCAACGATGGCCTTGATTTGTTCTGCTGTGTGAACACCAGCAACTTGTTTGACAACTTGGCCGTCTTTTTTGAAGAGAAGGGTTGGGATAGACATGATTCCAAAAGCACGAGCTGTGTTTGGATTTTCATCAACGTCCATTTTAACGATTTTCAAGACATCTTCTGAAAGTTCTTCAGACAATTTGTCCAAGATTGGACCTTGCATACGACATGGACCACACCAAGTTGCCCAGAAGTCTACCAAGACCAAACCGTCTTTTGTTTCTTGTTCGAATGTTGCATCTGTAATTGCTTTTGCCATTGTATTTCTCCTTTTTTAGTTATATTGGCTTAAATCTTGTTTCATGAGATAGAAGAAGACATCTCCATAAGTCCCATGGTAGTCCAAATCATGACCATTGTAGGTTAATTTTTGGACAGTGTAGTAATCAGCAACGCCGATAAGGCAGGCATGTTGAGAACGTTCAAAGTCTTGGTAAGACTCGAAAGTCATGGTTCTCTCTTGCTTGCTGGCGTCTAGATAAGTAATTTCGATCATATAAAAACTCCTTTGTTCGATCTTGACTTTATTGTACTCCTTGAAAAGAGGAATGTCAAGAAAAATGATTGCGCACGCAACTTTTTTTAAAAAATCTGCTTATGAAATGAATTCAAGACTCGTTTCCAGTCTTTCTTCGACAGCCTTTTGCAGGTAAGCTAGAGTTGTCTGTCCCTCGTCAGTCAGGCAGATAAAGCTAGCCCGTCTATCCTGATCGCAACACCGGCGACTAAGCAAACCACAGTTTTTCTCTTCTAGTCGAGCCACCATTCGAGAAACTGCGCTTGGACTGAGATGAAGCTTATCAGGTAAATCAATCTGGCGTAGAGATTTTTCTTGGGCCAAATCCAGATAGTAGAGCAGGTAAAACTCTTTCAAGGTCAACCTTTGTTCACTCTGCTGGGCAATAGTTTCTTCCAACAAGGCTTCCATTTCCTTTTGACGGCGGTTGTAGTCAAACCACTTTTCCAAATAGGTCATTGCTTTCTCCTTTCTTTTCAAAGTAAAAATCACAAAGTCATTACTGATTATCTTTGTAACACAAGATGATTGCGCATGCAATGATTATACTACTTTTAACTAATCCTTGCAAGAAAGAAGAATTTCAATATTTCCTTGAAATTTTCTGAAAAAAGAGTAAACTGGTATGCAAGAAGTCTATTTCGTGGAGTTTAGGATGAAATTATATGTTCAATTAATGATTCTCTTTGTGATTTCTCTAATCGGAGAGGGAATTTCCAGTTTCTTTCATTTGCCCATCCCAGGCAGTATTATCGGCTTGATTATTCTCTTTCTAGCCCTACAGTTCAAGTGGCTAAGGACCAGACATGTCAACATGGTCGGGAATTTCTTGCTGGCCAACATGACTATTCTCTTTTTGCCACCAGCAGTAGGTATCATGGAAAAGTTTGATGTGATTGCTCCTTATCTTTTGCCTATCGTCTTGATTGTCTTTTTTGCGGCTGTCATCAACATTATTCTTATTGCCCTAGTGGTTCAGTTTATCAAGAGACGATTTGAGGGAGATTATGAGAAAGGAGATGCCAAATGAGTGAATTTGTATCCAATCCTCTGTTTGGGATTGCATTATCTATCCTAGCTTATCTAGTGGGGATGTTGATTTACAGACGTTTCCCCCATCCATTGACAACGCCCCTGCTTTTGTCAGCCATTTTTATCATTATTTTCCTTAAGGCGACGGGTATTTCTTATCAAGATTATTACCAAGGTGGGGTTTATCTGAACAACTTGATTGTCCCATCGACCGTGGCTCTAGGGATTCCGCTTTATAAGAGTTTTCACCTGATGAAGCACCATGCTCGGAGTATTCTCTTTGGTAGTCTGTTAGCAGTAGTTGTCAATACTTGCTTTACTGCCATAGTAGCGAAAATATTTGGTATGGACTTTTTCCTAGCCATTTCTCTCTTTCCCAAGTCAGTGACAACCGCCATGGCAGTGGGGATCACAGAAAAATTGCAAGGTTTGACGACTGTGACCTTGGTCGTCGTAGTGGCGACTGGGATTTTGACCAGTGTTATCGGACCAACCCTTTTGAAGTGGTTGAAAATTGATGATCCAGTAGCAGTTGGTCTTTCCCTTGGTGGAACAGGTCATGCAGTCGGAACGGGAACAGCCTTTCGATACGGCTCGGTAGCAGGAGCCATGGGTGGCTTGGCTATCGGTGTCACCGGTATACTCTACGTATTTGTCAGCCCCATCGTAGCTAGTTTGATATTGAGTTAAAAAGCAAGGAATTTAAGTTCCTTGCTTTTTCGAATCGTATGTTATAGGTTTTTACTTTCCCAATTTGTAAAATTAAGCTAGACAGAAGCAGATTCTTAGTAAAAAATCACTTCTCTCACTTTCTTGCCGTATTTATAGACAATATACATAAATAACCAAAAAACACCTAGGACTATTTTAAAATCCTAGATGTTTTTCCTGATGTGCTAAGAAATATTTTACGCAAATACAGATAATAAAGGCCAAGCAATCCTAAAACAACCAAATCAACGAAAAATTGCCAACCAAAAACCTGAATGCGATTCCTAAAAAGACTGGTCAATAGAATCAGCAGAGCATCTCCCCAGAAAGCAAGACCAGCCAAAGTAAGGGCTAATTTTCTTCTGAAAAAATAGAAAATCGGACTCAAGGTAGCAGCTAACAAATGGCTAAACCACACAATTACAAAGACAACAGGATAATGGCTAAAGTAAACCATAATAGCTGAATTATAATGTTCTGCAAAATAAGTCTGGTTACGCGTCATTACCATGACAAAATCATAGCAGCCTATCAAATTCAAGAAAAATATAAACACTGCAAAGCTAAGACCAAAACCAGTAATTTTTTTCATTTCATTAACCCCATTTCTTCAAAAGCTTGAATAAAAAAATCGCTCTTCAACAAGGCCAAGCCTTGATTGACATCACCTAAAACCATAAGGCTGTCGTCTTTTTGGATGTTAAAAATTTTTCTCGCTCGTGCAGGAATGACGATTTGTCCCTTTTCACCAACAGTTACCGTTCCAAAAATATACTTCCCTTCTTTGGCTTTAGTAGCAAAAGGAGAGACATCCCCATTAACCAACTCATCTAAGCTGATATCAAAAATTTCTGCCAAACGACTTGAAGAAATAATATCCGGTAAACTGTCGCCCAATTCCCACTTACTGAGAGTCTGACGAGATACGCCTACTTTTTCAGCTAATTTTTCCTGAGAATAACCTGACTTTTTCCTTAGCAGAGCAATCGTTTCACTAATCATACTTTTCCTACCTCTTTTCCTGAACTCATTATAGAGCCTTCTTGTCCAACTTTCAAGCATCTTTTATTGGCAAAACGAGAGTTTTTTGTTAAAAATCATAGCAAAAAAGAAGCCCGTCTGATCTCTAGTACAAATACTAGAACTTTTTATATTCCTAATTCAATTTTTTTAACACCCAATTTGTAAAATTAATCTAGACAGAAAAAGCCATCTATGTTAGGCTCAGATAAACTACCACATTTGTCTGAAAGGAACCAACATAAATGACCTATACTCATCTTACCACAAACGAGCTTGTAATGATAGAGGCTTACTATCAAGAAAACATAAAAGTTTCAGATATTGTGACTTCACTTGGCAGATCAAAACAGACAATCTACAATGTCATCAACTATCTGAAAGAGGGGCACTCTGCTTATGATTACTATAACCGATATAAAATCAATAAGAAACGCTGTGGCAGGAATAAAACCAGTCTTACGCAATCAGAAAAAGATTTTATCCAAACTCTTTTAGAACAAAATTGGAGTCTTGATGTTATTAAAGGAACTTATTCAATTTTTTAATCTAGTTAGAAAATGAGATAAAGAAAAGGATAGCCTCTCAGTGATGAGATGTTATCCTTTTTTTGACGTTTAAACTATTGCAAATTAACCTTGTTTTTCAAGATATAGTAGGTTCCGAGATAGTAGATAGCCGATAAAAAGAGATCGCGCAAGATTTCTGTACCAGCCATCACGTTAAAGTCATTTTCAATTCTGAAGAAGAGAGAAACATAACCAATGACGATGGCAATGACGATATAGGCTAAAATTCCCATAGCTGTTCGATATTCATTAAAGAGTTGTCCGATAGAGATGGAGAGGTAAATGGATAAAATCCATGCGATTGACCCGACAAATAGTGATAGGGCATACAGCCAGCCGTAGCTGAGATAAGGGGAAATGAAGTTGTAGAGGGCAGTGAAGTCTTTTTCAATTGGTGTTAAGAAGATGATAATCAATATACTTAAGATAAAGACGATATAGCTTAAGATGGACCAGACAAGACCACCTAAAAGTTTTGCGATGATGATTTGGTGCTCAGAGACAGGCAAGGTCAAGGTCAAGTACCCTTGGCGGTCATAAACACTCCCCTTGAATCTTCGGATGATTAAAAAGATTGTTGCAATCCAAAGAGTGACGCTGAGTCCTCCAAAGACTAGTACTAAAAAGAAGATGAAATAAGCAGCATTGTTAGGATTGTAACTCTGGCTAAGACTGTTAATAAAAGCTCCAATCAAAACTGAAATTGCAAGCACAGCTCCATAGAGCGCTAAATACCATTTATTGACATTTTTAAATTCATAACGAACTAGATTCCAAAACATAATAATCTCCTTTAACTAAGCCTTGAACTCCTGACGGAAGAGCTGGTCAATTGATTCACCTGACTCGTAACGAATATCATCAACATTTCCTTGGCGGACGACTTTCCCGTCTTTGAGGAAGATGATCTCATCCAAGATTGGCTCAATATCTGAAATCAAGTGGGTTGAAATCAGCACCGTAGAGGTTGGTGAGTAGTTGTTGATGATGGTATTGAGGATATAATCACGGGCAGCTGGATCCACGCCTCCGATTGGTTCGTCCAGAACGTAGAGGCGGGCTTCACGGCTCATAACCAAGATGAGTTGGACCTTTTCCTTGTTCCCTTTTGATAGTTTCTTGAGGCGACTGTTTTCATCAATACCGAGATCGGCTAAAAGGTGTTGGGCTTTTTCGAGATTGAAATCCTGGTAGAAGGTTTTAAAATAGGTTAGAGCATCCTTAACCTTCATCTCTTCATTGAGGTAGGTTGTGTCTGGCAGATAGGAAACGATCGCCTTGGTAGCAGGACTTGGATCCAATCCGTTAATGAGAACACGTCCTTTATCAGGCTGAAGAAGGCCATTGATCAGTTTGATTAAGGTCGTTTTTCCAGATCCATTTGGGCCGAGGAGACCAACAATTTTTCCAGCCGAAATCTCAAGAGAGATATTGTCAAGTGCCGCAGTTGCTCCATATGATTTTGTTACATTTTCAAGTGCTAGTAGTGTCATAGTCTTAAACTCCTTTAATATAGTCGCTTAATACATTTGGCAGTTCTTCTTTTTTGTAGCCAAATTGAAGCATGCAAGAGACGAATTGTTGTAGCTGCTCCTCGGAAAGTTGTTTGCGGGACTGAAGGATGAGGTCCAAATCCTCGGTGACAAATCGACCAGTTGTCCGCTTGCTGTATACAAATCCTTCACGTTCGAGGTCAGACAAGGCGCGCTGAATGGTATTAGGATTGACCCCAGCCTCGCTCGCCAAATCTCTCACGGTAGGGAGCTGTTGGTTGGGTTCCAGCTCATGGGAAACAATCTGTAGTTTGATTTTTTCCATAATCTGTAAATAAATCGGTTTTGTATTATCAAATGACCAGGACATCATAGTCTCCTTTCTTTGTCTTTCTTGTTCTAATTAAATAATACAATAAAACAAAAAACTTGTCAAGTAAAAATAAGAATTGTTTTGGGAATTGCTCAAAAAATGGTATAATGAAAAGAAAACGACAAGGAGGGAAATGCATGCGTTGTCCAAAATGTGGGGCTACCAAGTCTAGTGTTGTTGATAGTCGACAAGCCGAAGAAGGAAATACCATCCGCCGAAGACGCGAGTGCGACGAGTGTCAGCATCGTTTTACAACCTATGAACGAGTAGAAGAAAGAACGCTGGTTGTCGTCAAAAAAGACGGTACGCGAGAGCAGTTTTCGAGAGATAAAATCTTTAATGGGATTATCCGCTCAGCCCAGAAACGTCCTGTTTCAAGTGATGAAATCGGCATGGTGGTCAATCGCATCGAGCAAAAACTCCGTAGTCGCAGTGAGAATGAGATCCAAAGTGAATATATTGGTTCTTTAGTCATGGAAGAATTGGCGGAGCTGGATGAGATTACCTATGTTCGTTTTGCCAGTGTTTATCGTAGCTTTAAGGATGTGAGTGAGTTGGAGAGTCTGCTCCAGCAAATCACCCAGTCCTCTAAAAAGAAAAAGGAAAAATAGATGAAGCCAAATGACCGTTTTTCTTTTATAAAGAATAATCGGGTGTCGCAAGATACCTCTTCTCTGGTGCAGTGCTACCTCCCGATTATCGGTCAGGAGGCACTGAGCCTCTATCTATATACCATTACCTTTTGGGATGGTGGGCAAAAGGAGCATCTCTTTTCCCACATCCTCAATCACTTAAACTTCGGCATGCCGACCTTGCTCCAATCCTTTAAAGTCTTATCTGCCTTGGATTTGTTGACCCTTTATCAGAAGGGGGAAACTTATGAATTGCAGCTTCATTCTCCCCTCTCCAGTCAAGAATTTCTAAGCCATTCTGTCTATAGCAGATTATTAGAGAAAAAGATTGGGGATACAGCTGTTTCTGCTATGAAGCAGGCTCCAAGTGAGGGAGAAGCACTCTCTGTTTCTTTGAGCCAAGTCTTTCCAACCCTGACCGAAGAAGTGACCCCAAGCGAGTCTAAAAGCAAGTTAAAAAATGATTTTGACTTGGGACATTTCCAGCGCCTGATGGCTCGAGATGGCTTGCGTTTTGAAGATGAGCAGGCGGATGTTTTGGAATTATTCGCCATCGCAGATGAAAAAAAATGGACCTGGTTTGAAACCTATCAATTAGCCAAGGCGACAGCGGTGGCTCAGGTTATTTCAGTCAAACGCATGCGTGAAAAGATAGCACAAAAACCAGCTACTTCTGACTTTAGCCCCAAAGAAATGACCATTATCAGGGAAGCCAAAAATAAAACTCCCCTACAATTTTTAGCGGAAATCAAGCAAACGCGTAAGGGGAACATCACCCAGAGTGAGCGAGAACTCCTTCACCAGATGGCGTCTTTAGGCTTGTTGGACGAAGTCATCAATATCATCTTGCTTCTAACCTTTAACAAGGTTGATTCGGCTAATGTCAATGAAAAATATGCCATGAAGGTCGCAAATGATTATGCTTACCAAAAAATTCGAACAGCAGAAGAAGCTGTGCTTCGGATTCGAGAGCGTCAGCAAAAAGGGCAAGAGGAACAGAAAAACAAGGCCAGCTCAACTAAGACAAATGTTCCTCAGTGGAGTAATCCAGAATACAAGAATCAAACCAGTGAGGAAACTCGTCTGGAACTAGAACGCAAAAAACAAGAAATGTTAGCCCGATTAGAAGAAGGAGGAGACTAGATGGAAAGTGTTGGTGATGTAATCAAACGTCAGACAAGTCGTTTTCAGTATCAGGACTTGGTCCAGCAGATTATGAAGGACCCCGATGTAGCGGCTTTTATCCAGAAAGAATCCCTCAGCCAAGAGGAGTTAAATCGTAGCATCTCCAAGTTCAACCAATATATCACAGAACGGGATAAGTTTCTTCGTGGGGATGCTGACTATATAGCTCGTGGCTACAAGCCTATCTTGGTCATGAATCACGGCTATGCAGATGTATCTTATGAAGAAACACCAGAGCTAATCGCGGCTGAAAAAGAGGCGGCCATCAAGAATCGTCTCAAGTTGATCAATCTACCAGCAAGTCTCAAGAAAGCGAAATTGGCTCAGATTGACCTAGATGACTTAGGACGTTTGCCTATTTTTGAGAGACTCTATGCCTTTGTTGACCTTTACCCAAGTATCCGAAAAGGCCTCTATCTTTACGGAGACTTTGGTGTCGGAAAGAGCTTCATGATGGCAGCCCTGGCTCACGACTTATCTGAAAAACGTGGTGCTTCAACAACCATTCTCCACTATCCAAGTTTTGTCATTGATGTGAAAAATGCCATCGGTGAAGGATCTGTGAAGACCCTGGTGGATGACATCAAGTTAGCAGAAGTCTTGATCTTGGATGATATTGGTGCAGAGCAATCTACCCCTTGGGTGCGTGATGAGATTCTCCAAGTTATTCTCCAGTATCGCATGCAGGAAGATTTGCCAACCTTCTTTACTTCCAACTTTAATTTCCAAGATTTGGAAAAACATTTTGCTAAAGGAAAGAATGGAAATGATGAGACTTGGGAAGCTAGACGGGTCATGGAACGGATTCGTTATTTAGCAGAGGAAACAAGACTAGAAGGAGAAAATCGCCGATGACAGAAACCATTAAACTGATGAAAGCTCATACTTCAGTTCGTCGCTTTAAGGAGCAAGAGATTTCTCAAGAACACTTAAATGAAATCTTGACTGCTACTCAAATGGCGTCATCTTGGAAAAATTTCCAATCTTACTCTGTGATTCTTGTACGCAGTCAAGAGAAGAAAGATGCTTTATATGAATTGGTTCCTCAGGAAGCTATTCGCCAGTCAGCAGCCTTTTTGCTTTTTGTCGGTGACTTGAACCGAGCTGAAAAGGGAGCAAGCCTTCATACGGACACTTTCCAACCTCAAGGGGTAGAAGGTCTCCTTATCACGTCTGTGGACGCTGCGCTTGCGGGGCAAAATACCTTGCTTGCAGCAGAGAGTCTGGGATATGGTGGTGTTATCATCGGTTTGGTTCGTTACAAGTCAGAAGAAGTGGCAGCGCTTTTTAACCTACCTGACTATACCTACCCTGTTTTTGGGATTGCCCTTGGCGTGCCAGATCAACAACACGAGGTCAAACCAAGACTGCCTTTGAACCAAGTGGTATTTGAAGAAGAATACCAAGAACAGCCAGTAGCGGCGATTTTGGACTATGACAAAGTACAGGCAGACTATGCTGGTGCGCGTGCGACGACCTCTTGGAGTCAACGTTTGGCAGAGCAGTTTGGTCAAGCTGAACCTTGTTCAACTCGGAAAAATCTAGAACAGAAAAAGTTATTGTAGAAAGTGAGAAAACATGGCCTTACCAACTATTGCCATTGTGGGACGTCCCAATGTTGGGAAATCAACCCTATTTAATCGGATCGCTGGTGAGCGGATCTCAATCGTAGAAGATGTCGAGGGTGTGACACGTGACCGTATCTATGCAACGGGTGAGTGGCTCAATCGTTCCTTTAGTATGATTGATACGGGAGGGATTGACGATGTCGATGCTCCCTTCATGGAACAAATCAAGCACCAGGCAGAAATCGCTATGGAAGAAGCGGATGTCATCGTCTTTGTAGTTTCTGGGAAAGAAGGGATTACAGATGCGGATGAATACGTAGCCCGTAAACTCTATAAAACCCATAAACCTGTTATCCTTGCCGTTAACAAGGTTGACAACCCAGAAATGCGGAATGATATCTTTGATTTCTATGCGCTAGGATTGGGTGAACCACTGCCAATTTCGTCTGTCCATGGTATTGGTACGGGTGATGTGCTGGATGCTATTGTGGAAAATCTGCCTCATGAAGTCGAAGAAGAAAATCCAGACGTGATTAAATTTAGCTTGATTGGCCGTCCTAACGTTGGAAAATCAAGTTTGATTAACGCTATTTTGGGAGAAGACCGCGTGATTGCTAGTCCAGTAGCTGGAACAACGCGTGATGCCATTGATACCCATTTTACAGATGCTGATGGGCAAGAGTTTACCATGATTGATACAGCTGGTATGCGTAAGTCTGGTAAAGTCTATGAAAATACGGAGAAATATTCTGTCATGCGAGCTATGCGTGCCATTGATCGTTCTGACGTGGTCTTGATGGTCCTCAATGCCGAAGAAGGTATCCGTGAGTACGACAAGCGTATCGCAGGTTTTGCCCATGAAGCCGGTAAAGGGATGATTATCGTGGTCAATAAGTGGGATACTCTTGAGAAAGACAACCACACCATGAAAAAATGGGAAGAGGATATCCGTGAGCAGTTCCAATATCTGCCTTATGCACCGATTGTCTTTGTATCCGCTTTGACCAAGCAACGTCTCCATAAACTGCCTGAGATGATCAAGCAAATCAGTGAAAGCCAAAACACTCGTATCCCATCAGCGGTCTTGAACGATGTGATTATGGATGCCATTGCTATCAACCCAACACCGACAGACAAAGGAAAACGCCTCAAGATTTTCTACGCTACCCAAGTGGCAACCAAGCCACCAACCTTTGTCATCTTTGTCAATGAAGAAGAACTCATGCACTTCTCTTACTTGCGTTTCTTGGAAAATCAAATCCGCAAGGCCTTTGTCTTTGAAGGAACCCCGATTCACTTGATCGCAAGAAAACGCAAGTAAGCCTTGCATATTTTCCAATAAGAATAACTTAAAAGAAGACGAGTATGTCTTCTTTTTTTCTATAAAATAGGTGAAAAAATCCTGTCCAATCGAAGGGAAAATCTGTCATCAAAATTCAATCATTCTCCTAGCTTTTGTAACCTATTTGTAATGAAAATGCACTTTCTTTGTAAAAATCAAAATGCTATAATTCCTTAAATCAATTTTCCTTGATCGGGGAGGTTATTATGAAAAAAAGCAGATTATTTAAACATAGTTTGTTGGTTCGCTTGCTTGGGTTGCTGATGGTCTTTCTCTTCTTGTCAGCATTCACAGCACCTGAAAAACTTGAGTACGGGATCTATGATCCCAATCACTATCTGACTGATGATACAATCAGACTGATCCAAGGTTTGAATAAGGTAAATAGTCAAAAATCAGAAAAATTCCAGATGGGTGTTTACGTTGTGAAAAGCTTAGATGGAGAAACAATCGAGACTGTAGCCAATGAAACAGCTAGGGCTTGGAAGATTGGCTACTCGGGAGACAATCACGGTGTCTTGATTGTGGTGGCGGTCCAAGATAGAAAATCACGGATTGAAACCAGTAATAATGTGGCCAGTAAGATCACAGACTATCAGACCAATAGATTTTTGAAAACAGCACGACCTTACTTTCAAAAGGGAGACTACAGCAATGGAGTTCTTTCTATAGCAAACAATCTCAACTACATGTTTTATAGTGGATCGAGTACGACTTCTTCAAGTTCTAGAAGTAGTTACGACTATGCTACTAATTCTAGTCGTCTAAGAGAAATTGAAAAGTATACAGCTGAGAGTCGATCTTCAAAACGGAACCGAAAAAGCAGTTCGAGCGACGGAGTTATCGGATTTGGAGTTCTCATTTACTTCATCGTGATGATTATCGGATTTCTATTTGGTGGTCGTGGTGGCGGTTCACGTGGAGATGATTCTGGCGGTGGCTGGTGGGGCGGTGACTCATCAGACTCAGGTTCCTCTTGGTCTGATTCGGGCTCCTCTTGGTCTGACTCAGGCTCCGACTCATCTGGAGGCTGGGACGGCGGTGGCTTTGATGGCGGTGGTTCGTCTGATGACTGGTGAGTGATTATATATTGCTCAAACCGATTTCTCCATACAGTAAGGTGATTCCTTTGCAAGAGTTCACTCCTTAATTAAAAATAAAAACAAAGTTTGGGAAATTGATTTAAAATCTGAGTATTTTCTCAGAAAAGTTGATAAAAGAAAGTGTTAAGGTTTTGATATGAAACAAAATAAAGTAATTCTCTCAATAGTGGCGATTTTCTTTGGACTACTAGTTCTGGGAAGTTGTTCCGCAGTGACGACCTATAATGGTCTGGTTGGTGAACAGACTAAAGTGGAGCAGGCTCAGGCTGATGTCTCGACAGCCCTCCAACGTCGTTCGGACTTGATTGGTAACTTGGTGGAGTCCGTTAAAGGACAAATGAATCATGAAACCGAAGTCTTTACCAAGATTGCGGATGCTAGAGCTAAAATCGGTAGTAGCTCAGTAACTTCGGAAGAAAACCAAAAGGCTCAGGGCGAATTGAGCTCCGCTCTTTCCCGCTTGATTTCCTTGACGGAGAATTATCCAGAACTCAAGAGCAATCAAAATGTTGAGCAACTAATGGTCGAACTTTCAGGCAGTGAAAATCGTATCTTTGTAGCACGCAAGGATTATAATAAAGTCGCAGCCGAGTACAATCAAAAGTTGAGAAGTTTTCCAACTGTGCTTTTTGCGAATATGATGAACTTTAAAGAAGCTGAAACCTTTAAAGAAACAGAAGAAGCCAAGACAGTTCCTAAGGTCGATTTTGGAACATCTTCATCAAGTCAATAAAGTGGATCAGCCTATGAATAAAGGAATTTCTCTAGTATGACTAGTGATTTCAAACTCAAACCTGGAAAGTCTTTTCCAGGTTTTTTTGGTATAATAAAAGGGAAGAGACAGTGACTGAAATGGAGGTTTGCTATGGAGAAAACAAAAGCCTTTCTTGAAGCGCACTACAAGAGATATATCTTTACGATTTGCCTTCTCTGGTTCCTCATGTTTTTCCTTCCTTGGGATTGGCAAATAGGAGGAGTTTCAGTATATTATTTCGTTATGAGAAAACTCTTTGTGGTTTTTGGTGTTTTATCTATCCTATACTCCGTGCTGATTAAAAAATTCAGTCTTCTCATCTTTGGCATCATCCTTTGCTTGGCCTTCTGGATCAATCTCTTTTGGTATTTTGGGATATTGCCTGCATTCTTGGGAAATTAAACATTAACAAATGAAGGACTAGACTAGCTTCTAGTCCTTTTTTCTTCCTTGTTAAAATAGTTGGAGATATGAAAATAATTTTGTTGACGGGCTGTCTGTATGATATAATAAGTCCCGTAAAAAGAAGATTAAGGGATTTAAAAAATGGCTAAAAAAGTAAAAGATTATTATGACTTGGCTTATGCTAGGGATTTGAGTCGACGGTTGAAAGAAGCGTCCCCTGCATTTGATGAGCGAAAGTTTAGGTTGTTGGTAGAAAAAGACTTGGAAGAGTTGGAGTTTAGCCAGCGTCAAGAACTCTTGGCTAAAAGTATCAAAGATTGCCTTCCCCTATCTTATCAGAACTCTCTCAAGGTTTTTGAGAAAATTTTGGGTCCTGAGTTAGAGGGTGGTTTAGGTATGTTCTCAGAAGGATATTGGCTTTGGCCAATCGGAAAATATGTAGAGCTATATGGGGACAAGGAATTTGAATTGAGCGCGGCCTTTAGTAAGGAACTAACCAAGCGATTTACTGGAGAATTTTCTATGAGACCTTTGCTGGCTCGCTATCCTAAGGATACAATGGCTTTGCTGATAGAATGGAGTCAGGATGAAAATTTGCGCGTTCGTAGACTTGCCAGCGAGTGCATGCGTATCCGTCTGCCTTGGGCTAAGAGACAAACCGTGGTATTAGATTATCTTGAGGATTTCACCACTATTTTGACCAATCTAAAGGATGATAGAGATAAGTCTATTCAAAAAAGTGTAGCCAATAATCTAAATGATTTGTATAAGGAAGATCCTGATAAGTTTGAAAAGATACTTCAAACTTGGCAAAAGGAGGAGCTAAGTCCAAGTTGTGCTTGGATCATCAAGCATGCATCTCGAACAAAAAACAAAAAAGTAGCCACAGAAGATTGATGCAAAAAAAACTGAATTTCAGCTGGCCTTTTCCGTTGTAAATTAAGGATTCTTTCTTGAAAAATAATGGTAAATATGCTAAAATTAAAAGAACATTCTAAAATATTCAGAATAAAAAGTAAGGAAAATCATGGCTAATATTTTAAAAACGATTATTGAAAATGATAAAGGAGAACTTCGTCGTCTGGAAAAGATGGCTGATAAGGTTCTTAACTATGAGAGCCAAATGGCTGCAATGTCAGACGAAGAACTAAAAGCGAAAACTGACGAATTTAAAGAACGATACAACAAGGGTGAATCACTTGATTCATTGCTATATGAGGCTTTTGCAGTAGTTCGTGAAGCTGCAAAACGTGTCCTTGGGCTCTTCCCTTATAAGGTTCAGGTCATGGGTGGGATTGTTCTTCACCATGGTGACGTTCCAGAGATGCGTACTGGTGAAGGGAAGACCTTGACAGCGACTATGCCAGTGTACCTCAATGCCCTTGCAGGTAAAGGGGTTCACGTAGTTACAGTCAACGAATACCTAACAGAACGTGACGCGACTGAAATGGGTGAATTGTACTCATGGCTCGGTCTGTCAGTAGGGATTAACTTGGCAGCTAAATCTCCAATGGAGAAAAAAGAGGCTTACCTTTGTGATATTACCTACTCAACCAACTCAGAGATTGGTTTCGACTACCTTCGTGATAACATGGTCGTTCGTGCAGAAAACATGGTGCAACGTCCACTCAATTATGCCTTGGTCGATGAGGTTGACTCAATTTTGATCGACGAAGCTCGTACACCATTGATCGTTTCAGGTGCCAACGCAGTTGAAACAAGCCAACTCTACCATATGGCGGACCACTTCGTGAAATCTTTGGACAAGGATGACTATATCATTGACGTTCAGTCTAAGACGATCGGTTTGTCAGATTCTGGTATTGACAAGGCTGAAAGCTACTTCAAATTAGAAAATCTCTACGACATTGAAAATGTAGCTCTTACTCACTTTATCGACAATGCCCTCCGTGCCAACTATATCATGATTCTCGATATCGACTATGTGGTTAGTGAAGAGCAGGAAATCTTGATCGTCGACCAATTTACAGGTCGTACCATGGAAGGTCGTCGTTACTCTGATGGTTTGCACCAAGCGATTGAAGCAAAAGAAGGTGTGCCAATCCAAGATGAGACCAAGACATCAGCTTCTATTACCTACCAAAACCTCTTCCGTATGTATAAGAAATTGGCAGGTATGACAGGTACTGGTAAAACAGAAGAAGAAGAATTCCGCGAAATTTACAACATTCGTGTTATCCCAATCCCAACTAACCGTCCAATTCAACGTATCGACCACTCAGACCTTCTCTATGCAAGTCTTGATGCGAAATTTAAGGCTGTTGTTGAAGATGTAAAAGCTCGTTACCAAAAAGGTCAGCCGGTCTTGGTAGGTACAGTTGCCGTTGAAACGAGTGACTTCCTTTCTAAGAAATTGGTAGCAGCAGGTGTTCCTCACGAGGTCTTGAATGCGAAGAACCACTACAGAGAAGCGCAAATCATCATGAACGCTGGTCAACGTGGCGCCGTTACCATCGCAACCAACATGGCCGGTCGTGGTACCGACATCAAGCTTGGTGAAGGGGTTCGTGAACTTGGTGGACTTTGCGTCATTGGTACAGAACGCCACGAAAGTCGCCGTATTGATAATCAGCTTCGTGGACGTTCAGGACGTCAAGGAGATCCAGGTGAGTCACAATTCTACTTGTCTCTTGAAGATGATTTGATGAAACGTTTCGGTTCAGAACGTTTGAAAGGTGTCTTTGAACGTCTCAACATGTCTGACGAAGCCATCGAATCTCGCATGTTAACGCGTCAAGTTGAAGCAGCTCAAAAACGTGTCGAAGGAAACAACTACGACACTCGTAAACAAGTCCTTCAATACGATGATGTTATGCGTGAACAACGTGAGATTATCTATGCGCAACGCTATGATGTCATTACTGCAGATCGTGACTTGGCACCAGAAATCCATGCTATGATTCGTCGTACCATTGGACGTATCGTGGATGCACATGCACGTTCTAAGGAAGATGAAAAATTAGAAGCAATCTTGAACTTTGCTAAGTATAACTTACTTCCAGAAGATTCAATTAGCCGTTCAGATCTTGCAGGTCTGTCAGACCAAGCTATCAAAGATGAACTTTTCCAACGTGCCTTGAAAGTCTATGACAGCCAAGTTGCTAAGCTTCGTGACGAAGATGCAGTGAAAGAATTCCAAAAAGTCTTGATTCTACGTGTTGTAGACAACAAGTGGACAGACCATATCGACGCCCTTGACCAGTTACGAAATGCTGTTGGTCTTCGTGGATATGCCCAAAACAACCCTGTTGTAGAATATCAAGCAGAAGGTTTCCGCATGTTTAATGACATGATTGGATCGATTGAATTCGATGTGACCCGCTTGATGATGAAAGCACAAATCCATGAACAAGAACGTCCTCAAACTGAACACAATATCAGTACAACTGCGACTCGTAATATCGCAGCGCAGCAGGCAAATCTTCCAGAAGATTTGGACTTGAGCCAAATCGGACGAAACGACCAATGCCCATGTGGATCAGGTAAGAAATTCAAGAACTGTCATGGTAAGAGACAATAATATGAGATAAGATACAGGCGGATACCTGGTAAAAATCATTTTTTGCTTGGTGTCCGTTTGCTTTATAAGGAGATGAATCATGGTATTTAAAGCTAAAAGTCCTAAAATTAACATTGAAGAAGTTCGTGCCTTGTCTAAATTAGAGGGAGCGGCTCTTGCGAGAAAAAATCAACGTGATCAGGAATTGGAAGCCATCATTCGTGGGGAAGACCAGCGTATTCTCTTGGTGATAGGACCATGTTCATCTGATAACGAAGAGGCGGTTCTCGAGTATGCTAAGCGCCTGTCTGCCTTGCAAGAAGAGGTCAAAGACCGTATTTTTATGGTCATGCGTGTCTATACGGCTAAACCTCGTACCAATGGGGATGGCTATAAGGGCTTGATTCATCAACCAAATGCGACAGAAGCACCTAGCTTGATTAATGGAATCAAGGCTGTTCGCCAGCTCCACTACCGCGTGATTACCGAGACGGGAATGACAACAGCGGATGAGATGCTTTATCCTGAAAATCTTCCGCTGGTGGATGATTTGATTTCTTATATGGCTGTTGGAGCTCGTTCTGTAGAGGATCAACAGCATCGTTTTGTAGCGAGTGGAGCGGATTTCTCAACAGGATTTAAAAATCCCACATCTGGAAATCTCAATGTCATGTTTAACGGGATTTATGCAGCGCAAAATAAACAGAGTTTCCTCTTCCTCGGTAAAGAGGTGGAAACAACAGGGAATCCATTGTCCCACGCCATTCTTCGCGGTGCCTTGAATGAATATGGGAAAAATATTCCTAACTACTACTATGACAATTTGATGGATACCATTGCCCAGTATGAAAAGATGGGCTTGGAAAATCCCTTTATCATCATCGATACCAATCATGACAATTCGGGCAAGCAGTACATGGATCAAATCCGTATCGTTCGCCAGACCTTGATTAACCGTGACTGGAATGAGAAAATCAAAAAATATGTTCGTGGTTTTATGATTGAGTCCTATCTAGAAGATGGACGTCAAAATGAGCCAGAAGTTTTTGGTAAGTCTATCACGGACCCTTGTCTAGGATGGGACAACACAGAAGCACTTGTTCGCGAAATCTACCAAACGCTAGGAGAGTAAGATGGCATTTATCGAAAAAGGTCAAGAAATTGATATTGAAGCAATCAAGGCTGCGACCCAGTTATCGCCTGAAGCCTTGCGAAAGAAAGAAGCCCGCGATAGAGAGTTGGCAGCCATCATCTCGGGTGAGGACGACCGAATCCTTTTGGTGATGGGGCCTTGCTCTTCAGACAATGAAGAAGCAGTACTCGAATATGCTCGTCGCTTAGCAGACTTGCAGAAAAAAGTTGCGGATAAAATCTTTATCGTGATGCGTGTCTATACGGCTAAACCTCGTACTAATGGAGATGGCTATAAGGGCATGATTCATCAACCAAATACCAGCGAAGCGCCTAGTCTCATCAATGGTTTGCAGGCTGTTCGTCAGCTGCACTACCGAGTGATTACCGAAACTGGATTGACAACAGCTGATGAGATGCTTTATCCATCAAATCTCGTTTTGGTTGATGACCTGGTCAGCTACCATGCTGTAGGGGCTCGTTCAGTAGAAGACCAAGAACACCGCTTTGTAGCCTCTGGGATTGATGCTCCGGTTGGGATGAAAAATCCAACATCTGGAAACCTTGGGGTCATGTTTAATGCTATCTATGCAGCTCAAAACAAGCAAACCTTCCTTTACCATGGCCAAGAAGTGGAAACTTCAGGAAATCCTTTGGCCCACGTTATTCTTCGTGGTGCCATGAACGAATATGGTAAAAATGAACCCAATTTCTACTATGAAACCCTCTTAAATGCCATCAATCGCTATGAGACTATGGGACTTGAAAATCCCTTCATTATCATCGATACCAATCATGACAATTCTGGCAAGCAGTATATGGAACAAATTCGCATTGTTCGTCAAGCCTTGCTGAATCGTGACTGGAATGAAAAGATTAAAAAGACGGTTCGAGGCTTTATGATCGAATCTTACCTAGCAGATGGCCGGCAAAATCAACCAGAGATCTTTGGTTGCTCCATAACTGACCCTTGTCTAGGATGGGAGAATACAGTAGCCTTGGTAGAAGAAATTTATACTACCTTAACAAAATAAGTGAAAAGGATGGAGTTGGGGGAATCTCAGCTCCTTTTATGAGTATGATAGTTGGACACGGAATTGACATCGAAGAATTGGCTTCGATAGAAAATGCAGTTACACGACGTGAGGGCTTTGCTAAGCGCGTGCTGACCCCTAAAGAAATGGAGCGTTTTGGCAGTCTCAAAGGGCGTAGACAGATCGAATACTTGGCAGGTCGCTGGTCGGCTAAGGAGGCCTTTTCCAAGGCTATGGGAACAGGTATTGGCAAACTGACCTTTCAGGATTTGGAAATTTTGAACAATGAACGCGGGGCTCCCTATTTTAGTCAGGCACCATTTTCAGGAAAAATTTGGCTATCGATCAGCCATACAGATCAGTTTGTGACAGCCAGTGTCATTTTGGAGGAAAATCATGAAAGCTAGTCCACATAGACCAACCAAGGCTCTGATTCATCTGGGAGCTATTCGACAAAATATTCAGCAAATGGGGGCTCATATCCCTGAAGGAACGCTCAAGTGGGCAGTGGTCAAGGCCAATGCTTATGGTCATGGAGCTGTTGCCGTTGCGATGGCGATTCAGGATGATGTTGATGGATTTTGTGTTTCCAATATTGATGAAGCTATTGAACTTCGTCAGGCTGGACTCAGCAAGAAAATCCTCATTCTAGGTGTATCTGAGTTAGAAGCTATTGGCCTAGCTAAAGAATACGACATCACCTTGACAGTGGCTGGACTGGAGTGGATTCAAGCTCTCTTAGCTAGGGAGACAGATTTATCTGGCTTAACGGTTCACCTCAAGATTGACTCAGGGATGGGACGAATTGGTTTTCGAGAAGCCAGCGAGGCTGAGCAGGCTCAAGCCTTGCTCCAACAACACGGTGCTCGCGTTGAGGGGATTTTTACCCACTTTGCTACTGCAGATGAAGAATCAGATGCCTATTTTAATACCCAGTTAGAACGATTTAAAGCTATTTTGGCAAGTATGAAGGAAGTCCCAGAGCTGGTTCATGCCAGCAACTCGGCAACGACCCTCTGGCATGCAGAGACTATTTTCAATGCAGTCCGTATGGGAGATTCCATGTATGGTCTCAATCCAAGTGGAGAGGTTCTGAACTTGCCTTATGATTTGACACCAGCCTTGACCTTGGAATCTGCTCTGGTTCATGTCAAGACAGTTTCAGCTGGAGCTTGCATGGGATATGGAGCAACTTATCAAGCGGATAGCGAGCAAGTCATCGCGACGGTGCCAATCGGCTATGCGGATGGTTGGACACGAGACATGCAGAATTTCACTGTCTTGGTAGATGGTCAAGCTTGCCCAATCGTCGGACGAGTATCTATGGACCAAATCACTATTCGGCTGCCTAAGGTTTACCCACTAGGAACAAAAGTAACCCTGATCGGCACAAACGGTGACAAGGAAATCACAGCAACTCAGGTAGCGACCTACCGTGGAACCATTAACTATGAGGTGGTTTGTCTCCTCAGTGACCGCATTCCGAGAGAATATCATTAAACTAAAGAAAGGAGTAGAGCATGAATCTACACCAACCCTTGCATGTCTTGCCTGGTGTGGGACCAAAGTCAGCAGAGAAATACGCCAAACTAGGAATTGAAAACTTGCAAGACCTCTTGCTCTACTTTCCTTTCCGTTATGAAGATTTCAAGACCAAGCAGGTGCTAGAGTTGGAAGATGGCGAAAAGGCTGTTCTGTCTGGTCAGGTAGTGACTCCTGCTAGTGTCCAGTATTATGGTTTCAAGCGCAATCGCCTGCGTTTTAGCCTCAAGCAGGGAGAGGTCGTTTTTGCGGTGAATTTTTTTAACCAGCCCTATCTGGCTGATAAGATAGAGTTGGGTGCAACTCTTGCTGTCTTTGGGAAATGGGACCGTGCCAAGGCCAGTTTGACTGGGATGAAGGTTCTAGCTCAAGTGGAAGATGACCTCAAGCCGGTCTATCGTCTGGCTCAGGGAATCAGTCAGGCCAGTCTGGTCAAGGTCATCAAGACAGCTTTTGATCAGGGATTGGACCTCTTGATTGAGGAAAATCTTCCCCAGTCTTTACTGGATAAATACAAACTCATGTCCCGTTGTCAGGCCGTTCGTGCCATGCATTTTCCTAAGGATTTAGCAGAATACAAGCAGGCCCTTCGCCGGATCAAATTTGAGGAACTCTTTTATTTTCAAATGCAGTTGCAGTCACTCAAGTCTGAAAATAGAGTTCAGGGAAGCGGTCTGGTTCTGAATTGGTCCCAGGGAAAAGTGACAGCCGTTAAAGAAAGTCTGCCTTTTGCCCTGACCCAAGCTCAGGAAAAGAGTTTGCAGGAAATTTTGACCGACATGAAGTCCGACCATCACATGAATCGTCTTCTGCAAGGAGATGTAGGGAGCGGAAAGACGGTGGTTGCTGGTTTGGCCATGTTTGCGGCGGTGACGGCTGGCTATCAGGCAGCTCTTATGGTGCCAACAGAAATCCTTGCGGAGCAACACTTTGAGAGTTTACAGAACCTTTTTCCAGACTTGAAACTCGCTCTCTTGACAGGTTCCTTAAAAGCTGTAGAAAAAAGAGAAGTTTTAGAGACCATTGCCAAGGGTGAGGCTGATTTGATTATCGGAACACACGCTCTGATACAGGATGGGGTTGATTATGCTCGTCTTGGTTTGATTATCATCGATGAGCAGCACCGTTTTGGTGTGGGCCAAAGGCGTATTTTACGGGAAAAAGGGGACAATCCTGACGTTCTCATGATGACAGCGACGCCCATTCCACGGACGCTGGCTATCACAGCCTTTGGAGATATGGATGTTTCCATTATTGACCAAATGCCAGCAGGGCGGAAGCCTATTGTGACGCGCTGGATTAAGCATGAGCAACTGGCTCAAGTCTTGACTTGGTTAGAGGGAGAAATCCAAAAAGGTTCGCAAGCCTATGTTATCTCTCCCCTGATTGAAGAATCTGAAGCTCTGGATCTGAAAAATGCCATTGCCTTATCTGAGGAGTTGACGGCTCATTTTGCAGGTAAGGCTGAAGTAGCTCTTCTACATGGTAAGATGAAGAGTGATGAAAAAGACCAGATCATGCAGGAATTCAAAGAGCAAAAAACGGATATTCTGGTTTCGACGACGGTTATTGAGGTTGGGGTCAATGTTCCCAATGCGACCGTTATGATCATCATGGATGCCGATCGGTTCGGTCTCAGCCAACTTCACCAGCTCAGAGGTCGTGTTGGTCGGGGGGACAAGCAGTCCTATGCTGTTCTCGTGGCTAATCCCAAGACGGATTCTGGGAAAGATCGCATGCGTATCATGACAGAAACGACCAATGGATTTGTCCTTGCGGAGGAAGATTTGAAAATGCGTGGTTCTGGAGAGATTTTTGGAACCAGACAGTCAGGACTTCCAGAGTTTCAAGTGGCGGATATTATTGAAGATTTTCCGATTTTAGAAGAAGCCAGAAAGGTTGCCAGCTACATTAGTTCGATAGAAGGCTGGCAAGAGGATCCAGAATGGCGCATGATTGCTCTCCATCTGGAAAAGAAAGAACATCTAGATTAATACTCTTCGAAAATCAAATTCAAACCACGTCGACGTCGCCTTGGATTATATATGTAACTGACTTCGTCAGTCTTATCTACAACCTCAAAGCAGTGCTTTGAGCAACCTACGGCTAGTTTCCTAGTTTGCTCTTTGATTTTCATTGAGTATAAGCTTTCTCTAAGGAAAACTTAAGCTAGCTTTTAGGTTTGGGTCTTATACTAGAGTCATCAAAAAGAAACGAGGACTCTCACATGACTATTAAAGTAACCTACCAAAAGAAATTTCAAACCGTCAAACTAGAGAAAGGAGCTAGCACCTATTGATAACCAAAGAGCGGAAACGCTCTTTTTATTTTTAAAACTACTTTCAGGCGCTCTGTTTGAAGTTAGAGAATCTAAAATCACTTTCTATTTAGCATTCTTTCTTGCATTGCTTTCCTAGATATGCTAGAGTTATGATAGCGATTACAAAACAAAAGGAGCATACTATGAAAAATCCAGCTTTGCTAGAAGAAATTAAGACTTATAAAGGAAGGGATGAGGTTCCAGAAGACTTTGATGCTTTCTGGGATGAAGAGATCAAAAAAGTTTCATCTCTTCCTGCCTATCAGCTGGAGGAAAGAGATTTCCATATTCCCCAAGTCAAATGTTATGAGCTGACCTTTGAAGGAATCAATGAGGGTAAGATCTACGCACGTGTCGTCCTTCCAAAGAGTGAAGGTAAAGTTCCGTTAATCTTCCACTTTCATGGCTATATGGGACGTGGTTGGGACTGGGCTGACATGCTGGCCTATACTGTGGCTGGTTACGGTGTTGTTTCCATGGACGTTCGGGGCCAGTCAGGTTACTCGCAAGACGGCTTGCGCTCTCCACTAGGAAATACGGTGAAGGGACATATCATCCGTGGTGCTGTTGAGGGTAGGGAGCATCTCTTTTATAAGGATGTTTATCTGGATATTTACCAGTTGATTGAAATTATTGCTAGTCTGCCACAGGTGGATGAGAAGCAACTTTCTAGTTATGGTGCTTCGCAAGGAGGTGCTTTAGCTCTAGTTGCAGCAGCGCTCAATCCTCGGATTCAGAAAACAGTTGCCATCTATCCTTTCTTGTCAGACTTTAGACGGGTACTTGAGATTGGCAATACCAGTGAAGCCTATGATGAACTCTTCCGTTATTTCAAGTTCCACGATCCTTTCCATGAAACAGAGGAGGAAATCATGGCGACCCTTGCCTATATCGATGTGAAAAATCTTGCCCATCGTATTCAAGGTGAGGTCAAGATGATTACGGGCTTGGACGACGACGTCTGCTATCCTATTACCCAGTTTGCGATTTACAACCGTCTGACCTGCGACAAGTCCTATCGCATCATGCCAGAGTATGCCCATGAAGCCATGAATGTTTTTGTCAATGACCAAGTCTATAACTGGCTCTGTGGCAGTGAGATTCCTTTTAAGTACGTAGAATAATGAATGAGAGAGCCCAGGAGCTCTCTTTTTATGTCCAAAACCTGAAAGTACTTTTAGAAAATTTAAAATATTAAAATATTCTTAAAAGTAAAATCTATTCTGTGGGAACACAGATATAAATATAAGACTTTGTTGTATAATAAAGGAAAAGTCACTTGTGAAAGGAGGGAAAAGGCTGCTGGAGGATTAAAAACTCGACTTCAGCAGAAAATGGGAGAGGATTGGGAGCTCTCATTAAGTTGGATACTTTCTTGTAAAACTTGTCTCTTGAGAGACAATAAAAATTTTTAAAGAAAAAGAAAGCGCTTTATTTTATGAAAAACGAAAGGACAAACATGAATTACAAATCTTTAGATCGGAAACAGCGATACGGAATTCGAAAATTTGCAGTTGGTGCGGCATCTGTAGTGATTGGTACAGTAGTATTTGGAGCAAATCCAGTCTTAGCTCAAGAGCAAGCCAATGCAGCAGGAGCCAATACAGAAACTGTCGAACCTGGTCAAGGTTTATCAGAATTGCCAAAAGAAGCGTCCTCGGGAGATCTTGCTCATTTGGATAAGGATTTGGCTGGTAAATTGGCAGCAGCACAAGACAACGGCGTTGAGGTGGACCAAGATCACTTGAAAAAAAATGAGAGTGCAGAATCAGAAACTCCATCCTCTACGGAAACCCCTGCAGAAGAAGCAAATAAGGAAGAGGAATCAGAGGATCAGGGTGCTATTCCTCGTGACTATTACTCAAGAGATTTAAAAAATGCTAATCCTGTCCTTGAAAAAGAAGATGTTGAAACCAATGCAGCAAATGGTCAGAGAGTTGATTTATCAAATGAACTAGACAAACTAAAGCAACTAAAAAATGCTACAGTTCACATGGAGTTCAAACCAGATGCATCAGCTCCACGCTTTTACAATCTCTTCTCTGTATCCAGTGACACCAAGGAAAATGAGTACTTTACTATGTCGGTCCTTGATAATACAGCTCTTATTGAAGGGCGTGGCGCTAACGGAGAACAGTTCTATGATAAGTATACAGATGCTCCTTTGAAAGTTCGCCCTGGACAATGGAATTCAGTGACCTTTACTGTCGAACAACCGACAACGGAGTTACCTCATGGTCGAGTTCGTCTCTATGTGAATGGTGTCTTATCTCGAACAAGTCTCAAATCTGGGAACTTCATCAAAGATATGCCAGATGTTAATCAAGCTCAACTTGGAGCAACCAAACGGGGCAATAAAACAGTTTGGGCATCAAACCTACAAGTTCGAAACCTAACCGTTTACGATCGTGCTTTAAGCCCAGATGAAGTTCAAACACGGAGTCAATTATTTGAAAGAGGTGAATTGGAACAGAAACTTCCTGAGGGAGCAAAAGTCACTGAGAAAGAAGACGTCTTTGAAGGTGGTAGGAACAATCAACCAAATAAAGATGGTATCAAGAGTTATCGTATCCCAGCTCTTCTCAAGACAGATAAAGGAACGCTGATTGCTGGAACGGATGAAAGACGTTTGCACCATTCTGACTGGGGAGATATTGGGATGGTTGTTCGTCGCAGCTCAGATAATGGAAAAACATGGGGAGACCGAATCGTAATCTCAAATCCTCGTGACAATGAGCATGCTAAACATGCAGATTGGCCATCTCCAGTCAATATTGATATGGCCTTGGTGCAAGACCCTGAAACAAAGAGAATTTTTGCAATTTACGACATGTTCCTTGAAAGTAAGGCAGTATTTTCATTGCCGGGACAAGCTCCGAAAGCTTATGAACAAGTGGGAGATAAAGTTTATCAAGTTTTATATAAGCAAGGAGAATCAGGTCGCTATACGATTCGAGAAAACGGAGAGGTTTTCGACCCTCAAAATAGAAAGACAGATTATCGTGTTGTCGTTGACCCTAAAAAACCAGCCTACAGCGATAAGGGAGATTTGTATAAAGGGAATGAGCTAATCGGAAATATTTATTTTGAATATAGCGAAAAGAATATTTTTAGAGTTTCCAATACCAACTACCTATGGATGTCCTACAGTGATGACGATGGGAAGACTTGGTCTGCACCAAAAGATATTACACATGGGATTCGGAAAGATTGGATGCACTTCCTAGGAACTGGACCTGGTACGGGGATTGCCTTGCGTACAGGACCTCATAAGGGAAGACTGGTGATTCCAGTTTATACAACAAACAACGTTTCCTATCTAAGTGGTTCTCAATCATCTCGTGTAATTTACTCAGATGATCATGGTGAAACATGGCAAGCAGGGGAAGCAGTTAATGATAACCGTCCAGTAGGCAACCAAACCATTCATTCTTCAACCATGAATAATCCAGGCGCCCAAAATACGGAGTCAACTGTTGTTCAGTTGAATAATGGAGATCTCAAGCTCTTTATGCGTGGGTTGACTGGCGATCTTCAGGTTGCGACCAGTCATGATGGAGGAGCAACGTGGGATAAGGAAATCAAACGTTATCCTCAAGTAAAAGACGTTTATGTTCAAATGTCCGCTATTCACACCATGCATGAAGGAAAGGAATACATTCTACTTAGCAATGCTGGTGGTCCTGGACGCAACAATGGTTTGGTTCACCTGGCTCGTGTTGAGGAGAATGGTGAGTTGACATGGCTGAAACACAATCCTATACAAAGTGGTAAGTTTGCTTACAACTCACTCCAAGAACTTGGAAATGGCGAATATGGTTTGCTTTATGAGCATGCGGATGGCAATCAAAACGATTATACTTTATCCTATAAGAAATTCAACTGGGATTTCTTAAGCAAAGACAGAATATCTCCTAAAGAAGCAAAAGTGAAATATGCTATCCAAAAATGGCCAGGTATTATTGCCATGGAGTTCGATTCGGAAGTATTGGTCAACAAGGCTCCGACCCTTCAATTGGCAAATGGCAAGACAGCAACCTTTATGACCCAGTACGATACAAAAACTCTCCTATTCACAATAGATCCAGAGGATATGGGTCAAAGGATTACAGGTTTGGCTGAGGGTGTAATTGAAAGCATGCACAATTTACCAGTTTCTTTAGCTGGCTCTAAACTAAGCGATGGTATTAATGGCAGTGAAGCTGCTATTAATGAGGTGCTGGAGTACACAGGTGGTGTCAATGCTGAGGAAGCCCCAGTGGCAGAGATGCCAGAGTACACCGGTCCATTATCAACAGTAGGCGAAGAAGCAGCACCAACGGTTGAAAAACCTGAATTCACAGGAGGTGTTAATGCTGAGGAAGCCCCAGTGGCAGAGATGCCAGAGTACACCGGTCCATTAGCAACAGTAGGCGAAGAAGCAGCGCCAACGGTTGAAAAGCCTGAATTTACAGGTGGGGTCAACGCTGTTGAGGCAGCGGTCCATGAGCTTCCAGAGTTTAAAGGTGGTGTCAATGCGGTTCTAGCAGCCTCAAACGAGCTTCCGGAATATAGAGGAGGTGCTAACTTTGTCTTGGCAGCTTCAAATGACCTGCCAGAGTACGTAGGTGGCGTCAATGGCGCTGAGGCGGCAGTCCATGAACTTCCAGAGTATAAGGGAGAAACCAAACCAGTCTTAGCGGCTACAAATGACAAACTATCTCTAGGAAAAGATGTTACCTATCAAGCTCCAGCAGTTAA
>CAUQPD010000008.1:0-39522 GCA_963519935.1 uncultured Streptococcus sp. | reverse complement strand
CAGCCAATTTCAAGACCTGACCTTTTGAGTCTGGAGCCAAGATTGAGAAGTAGTAATTAGCTTTAACATCTTCTGGATTAGCCAAGACTAGGTCACGGCTGTATTCGTTGAAGTCTTTACCAATAGTGCCATCATTCAAGCGACGAACGATACGGACAATATCTGCTACAACACTTGTCGCAGTTGGTTTTTGACCCGCACCTGGTCCGTAGTACATCGATTCACCGATGCCGATAGATTCCACAAAGACTGCGTTCATTACCCCATTCACACTGGCAAGTGGATGTGCTTTAGGAAGGAAGGTTGGAGTCACTTCTGCAGCAATACCTGAAGGAGTTTCCTCGATAGAACCAACCAATTTCACTACATAGCCCAGGTCTTGGGCTACAGCTACGTCTTCTGGTGTGATGTTGCGGATTCCCTTGTGGGCTACATCGTCAAAGGCAACCTTCATACCAAAAGCAAATTGGCTCAAAATCACCATCTTGTAGGCTGCGTCAATCCCATCCACGTCATTTGTAGGATCGCTTTCTGCAAAACCTAATCTTTGTGCTTCAGCCAGAGCATCATCGTAAGACCAGCCTTCTTCGACCATCTTGGTCATCATGAAGTTGGAAGTTCCGTTAACGACACCAAGAACGCGCGTAATTTTGTCAGAAGCTAATGAATTTGCCAATGTACGAAGAATTGGAATCCCACCAGCAACTGCTGCTTCGTAGTAAAGTGCTACCTTATGCTCTTTAGCGATTTCTAGCAATTCTGCACCATGGACAGCCAAAAGGTCCTTGTTAGCAGTAACAACGTGTTTCCCAGCTTCTAAGGCACGAGCGATAAAGGTTTTAGCTGGTTCGATACGCCCCATCAATTCCACTACGATTGTAATGTCTTTATCTGACAAAATATCATCTACATTGGTTACAAAGTTAAAGTCATTTCCTGCTGCAAGCAAGCGGTTCTTTTCATCTTCATCCTTGACCAATACCTTGGCTACTTCAATCTCTGAATGAGCTGACTGAACGATTTTTTCTCCATTTTCCTTTAGGAGGAATGGCACACCACTTGCAACGGTACCAAATCCAAGTAAAGCAATTTTAACTGTCATGTTTGTCTCCTAGAAATTTTCTGATATAGCCATTATAACAGAATTTTGTGAAAATTCCTATTATAGTAAATCACTATTTCAGTCTGGTAAAGAAAAAACGAATCCCATGATTCGTCTTTCTTGATAAATGAAAATTGATTTTAAAAATTATGAACGAATCTTTTGCAGATTAAGAACTGCATCGTGATTGACCAAGATTTGCCCATACTCTTGCAAAACGGAACGACTGATGTCACTGTCATCTGCAAACTCACGCATACGAGCCAAGAGCCAGGCTGGATATGGACTTGGATGATTTTCCACATCGACTAAGATTGTCAAATAGTAGTGTCCATTCATCTTATAGAGTTCAGAGGTTTCCATCTGGTAGTTAACCGTCTTTGCAAAAGCAACTAAGTCAGCAAGGCTTGCAAAGCGCAGGATATAGTAGATATAAGGTTCTTTCTTACTCTCAGTCTCCTTGTCTGCCTGCTCTTTCTCTTCTTCCTTTGCTTCGACCTGCTCTAGAGATTGGATGGCCTCAATATCGTCCTTGGTTTTATCTGCAATACTCTTTTCCAAGGTTTTGAGAAATTCATCAGGCGACATTTGGGCTAATTCTTCCATGTCTGGTAGATCCGCCAAATCTTCAAAATCCAAATTTTGGTCAATCTTGGACTTGGTCACAAAGACGTCGACCTTATCAGGTTTTGGCGTCACGCGGAAACTCAGCATGCCACTATCCAAGAAATTGTCTGGCATCTCTAACTCATCTAAAATAGCATAGAAAAACTCTTCGGTTTTTTCCTGAGGAACGAGAAAGTCTGCAATCTCCATTCCTCGGTCCATCAAATCATCTAAAGTCATCGTGATTTTTAGTGTTGTATCACTGATTTGTTTCATCTTCATATCTAGTAACCTCATACTTTCAGTCTATCTATTATACTAGATTTTTACGATTTTATCAAAAGAATGAAGCGAGAATGTGATATAATACTAGATATGATTTTAGATTTAAGAAAGAAAGTTCAATGAAAAATATAAAAGTAAATGCCTTGGCCAGCTTGCTGGTCAATATTCTCAATATCGTTTTTCCACTGATAACCAATCCTTATCTGACGCGGATTCTCAGCAAATCCAATTACGGTTATTTCAATACAGCCAATACCTGGGCAAGTTTCGTTATTCCACTAGCTGCCTTTGGAATATACAACTACGGGATTCGAGCTATCAGTAAGGTCAAGGATGACAAGAATAAAATCAACTACGTCTTTTCTAAGTTGTTTTATATCTCGGTTTTCACCTCTCTCCTGACGACAGGTATCTACTTCCTCATTATCTTCTTTGACACCAGCATTGAGAATCTGAAAGTCCTCTACTACATCCTAGGGGCCCAAGCACTCTTCCAATTTCTCAATATCGAATGGATGAACGAGGCTTATGAAAATTATGCCTTCATCCTCTATAAAACATTAATTATTCGAATTACCATGCTGGTCGCTATCTTCGCCTTTGTTAAAACGGCAGATGATATCGTTCCTTATGCTATCGTTATGACAGCGACCACTATCCTCAACTACCTGCTCAGTTTTCTTTGGATTAAGAGAGAAGTTTCTTTTGTTAAGATTGGTTTCGTCGAATTAGCTAAAGCTTCTAAACCACTCTTTACTATGCTTCTCCTAGCAAACGCTAATATGCTTTATACCTTGCTAGATAGAATGTTTATCACCAAGGGACCGGATGAGAACTATATTTCCTACTATACAATTGCCTATAGTATCGTCATGTTGATTGCCAGTGTCTTGAGTGGAGCTATCAACGTCAGTATTCCACGCCTCGGCTACTATCTCGGGAAAAAGGATTACAAGTCCTATAATTATCTCGTGAATCAAGCGGCATCCTTATTCTATTTCCTTATGGTTCCAACTAGTATCGGGATTATGATATTGGGACGGTACGCAACTGTTATTTATTCTTCTGAAAAATATCTTGAAGCGGGTATCGTAACTAGCGTCTTCGCTTTTCGTACCATCATTTGGGCTATTGAGTTGATTCTTGGTAAACAGATTATCTTTATCAACGACCATGAAAATCGCTTAACCGCCTTCTACTTCCTTGGTGGTGGTGCCAATATACTATTAAATAGCATCTTGTATTTCAATAATATTTTTGCACCTGAGTATTACATCGCTACGACCATTATCGCAGAAACTATCGTTGTTTTACTTGAAATTCATTTTATCAAGAAACACCAACTGATTAGTTTAAAAGAAATTTTTATAACCTTAACACGTTATAGCCTCATATCCCTTGGTTTTATCCCAATCTTCTATATTTTCAAGATGATTTTCCAAATCAATTCCTACACAGTAAACTTTAATATGATTCTCATGGTTCTTTCTACCGTGGCAACTTGTGGTATCTATTACCTCTTGACCCTCTTTATTACCAAAGACAAAACACTCCACTATGCACTGAACCTTGTACTTGCTAAATTAAAACGAAATTAAAAAAATCCCCTACTGATAAATTAGTTGCCAGTAGGGGATTTCTTCTTTATTCGTTTTCTTTCTTATCAGAAGCATTGGCTTCTAGATTTGAATCTTGTTTAGGTTGTTCAACAATAGAGGAATTAGCTTCTTGTTTCTGTTCTGGCTTGACTGCATCGCTATTTACAGCAGCAACAGCCTGTTTCCAGATTCCTTCTTCGTTTACTTTGTAACCATCAGGTGTTGTTGCGTTCTTCAACAAAGAACCATTAGCTTGGAAATAGTACCAATTACCATCAAACTGTTTCCAACCTGTTTGCATTGCTCCTGATTCATCAAAGTAATAATGATCACCATTTACTTTATGAAGGCCAACCAACATGATCCCATCTTCAGGATTTAGATAATACCAGACGCCTTTGTCTTTTATCCAACCAGTTTTCATGGCTCCATTTGATTCAAAGTAACGGTAATGATTATCAAACCATTTCCAGCCAGTTTGCATGGCACCAGATTTGCTAAAGTAATATTGCTTACCATCTACTTGATGGAGGCCGACTAACATAACGCCTTCCTTACCTTCAAGATAATACCAGGCATCACCATCTTTTAACCAACCCGTTTGGAGTGCGCCCGACGTAGCGTAATAATGCCAAGAATCATTTGACCACTGCCATCCAACTTGCATAGTACCTGCAGAGCTGAAGAAATAGTTCTTACCGTCAATCTCTTTAGATCCTACAGCCATGATACCTGTTTCTGGATCCAAATAATACCATGATTCTTTATCTTTCAACCAACCAGTTTTCATAGCTCCTGAGTTCGTATAGAAGTACCAGCTATTTTCTTGCCACTTCCAGCCAGTCTGCATGGCACCACTAGCATTCAAATAGTAACGAACACCATTTATATCTTGTCTACCAGTTAACATGATGCCATCTTTATCCAGATAATACCATGTTTCCTGATCCTTGACCCAGCCGGTTTTCATAGCTCCAGAACTTGCAAAATAGTTCCAGTGACCATCAACAAAGGCCCAGCCAGTTTGCATGATACCTTCTTGATTAAAGTAGTATGTGCTTCCATTGATATTCTTTTTACCGATGGTCTTTAGCCCATCCTCATCATAGAAATACCAATTTGAATCAATCTTTTGCCAAGTTGAAGGCTTACCTGCTGTTTGGAGTGCACCACTTTCGCTAAAGAACATCTTCTTGCCATTATAGACTTGATGTCCTGTTAGCATCTTCCCATCTGCTGCAAAGAGATACTTTTTCCCTCCAATTTCAGAGAGCTCGCTAAATCGTCTAGCACCATTTGATTGGATATAATACCAAGAGTCATCTAGTTTGAACCAACCACCAGTTTGCATTTTACCATTTTGGTTCAGATAGTAATCGTTCCCTTTGGCATTTTCTCCCCAGTCGTCGTTAAGGTGAAGCCAGCGACCTGCTTGCATTTGTCCTTTTCCATTAAAGAAGTAAGTGGCTCCGCCGATCTCTCTCCAGCCGATAGCCATTTCTCCATCAGTCAAACGATATTTCCAATAGCCATCTTCTTGATACCATTTTTCGTCAACTACAGGGATATCAGGGAAGGTATTTGAAACATTAGCAAATCCTTTATCGCTAATATCAAAAACGGTAGCGTCTTGAGTTTGGCTCGCAGCATGAAGAACCTGAATATTTTTCTTCTGAAGGTATTCTCTGGTTGAAGCAACATTAATATCTCCACCAGTTGTCTGAATAATCATTTTTGGTGATAAGTTTTCAAGGAAATTAATCGTATTTGAAATTGTCGCATCATAATGGTGGTTCCATTTCATCATATCAACCTTGCCGATAACTGGACCTAACTTATCTTCTGCTCCCTCGGCATTATCCAAATCTCCACCAAGATAGATTCTCTTTCCTGCCACAGTCACTACTGAAACAATGGAGTTAGAGTTATCATCTCGAACTTTTTTCAGATTCCCTTCAGCATCATATTCATTCTTATAATTATAGAGTTGGATATCCATATCACCTAATTTTAGATGGCTATCCTCATCTGAAATATTCTGGATAAGAGTAACTCCCCGTTTTTGAGCTGCTCTCAAAGCATTATCATAATTAAAAAGATTATCCCATAGTCCCCAGTTTGCTGTAATCCGATCATCTGAATATTTTTTCAAATAAAACTTACCGACTTGATATCGATTGAGTATTTCGTCTGCTCCACCAATATGGTCACTATGAACATGAGTTCCTATAATAAAATCTAATTTTTTTACACCTATTTGATCCAAGTGGCGAATCAATCGATCCTCCAATACTTGATAATTTCTCATGGAAATTCCCCAGCGGCTTGGATAGCGCGGGTCACTCCCATCAGGAAAATCATAGTCTTCACCCATATCAATCAAAGCATAGTGACCATTGCTTTCCAGAAGGATGGCGTCACTCCCAGATTTTGCTTTAGTATTTATGAAATGGATACGATTGCCCGAACCTGCTGAAATGGTATCTGCATTTACTCCTTGCGATAACTGAATCAGTAATAGAAAGACTGCGAGAACACTATAGCTGACTGATTTTAATAACCATTTATTTTTCACCTTGAAAACTCCTTTATCTTAACAATAAGCAACTTTTACTAATCTAATCAATCCAGTAGTTTTTATCCCCTCCTGGGACTTGTTGCTCAATAGGCGGTGGAGTCATATAGTTTTCTCCAAATTCGTAGACAAGTATTTCATGGTATTTTCTCGGAACCTTGACCACGATGTTTTCATAAGGCATATCAATCAAATCATAGAGCCATTCTTTTTTTATACCATTTGGATAATAAGGGTCATAGATAGTACAAGTTAGATCTGTTGCTTGATCTACACTATACTTCAAAGCAAGGCTCTCTAATTTTTGATTCCATAGCTGTGGGGAAGTTAAGCGGAAAATAGCTGATCCCATATAACGAGGGAGGTTTTTAAGTCCACCATTCTCAGACTTGATCCCTTTAAAATTCAAAGAAGAAAGGCGAATGAAATATTTGTAGAGCTTCATTTTTTTACGGTCACTTTCCTCTGTGACGACACCATCATATGGAAAAATGTCAACGCAAGTTCCCAATACGACCGTTGGGTCTACGAGGTTAGCATCTCGACGAGTCCTTACATCATAGACTCTCATATAACTGTATGGATATCCCTTTGTTTCTCTGAATGAAATCAATTTGTAGTAGGGATGATTTTCATTTTGTAAAACCTTGTACAGTTTTTCAAATTCATCACGCGCCAAGGAAATATCTGTATCATCATCCCAAGGGATAAATCCTTTATGGCGTACAGCTCCTAGTAAGGTTCCAAAATCAATAAAGTATTTGATTTGATGTTGTTCACAAAGATCATGTAGATACTTTAAAATATCCAATTCTACTTGCTTTATTTCTTCAAGAGTTAAAGTTCTTTCAGACATAGGTTCTTTTCTCCTAAATTTGACTATATTTTTAAACGTTTCTTAATCCCAATCCCGTCATTTAGACCTTTTAACAATCTTCCATAATTTAAAATCATGATGAGATACTCTTTGTTCAACCGGTGGCAATTGCATATAGTCTCCGTAGTCTGAGGTCAAAATTTCATGATAATTTTTCGGAATGGTAAATTCCTTACCTTCAAATATTCCAGTAGTAACTTGTTCCAGCCATTCACGTCTCCACACTGGTTTGTTCATATCCTTGTAGATAAGATAATCCACTTGCTCATAATCTGAGACTTTACGGGATTTTGCAAGCTCTTCAATCTGGGCAACGTATTTGTTCGTATTGGTGAAATAGAAAATAATAACTGACACATAGCGTAGCAGCGAATTCAGTACACTTTTCGTATTGGTAATGCCTTTAAAGGTGTAGCAACTCAATTGACGTTTCTTTATCAGTTTCGTCATCTTGTTTTTAAATTCTACGTCATCCTCGTAGCCATCTACAGGGAAAATATCTACATAGATTCCCATATTCGAATCGATGCGAACATCTTCTTCTAGCAAGTAAGTATGGTTATCCTGCACTTTCATGAAGGGATAGACATAGTTGAGATTATTTTTATAAGACATGACCTCGTAACGTTCATCAGGGTTAGCGATAAGGTAGTCTTGCAATTTTTCATAATCTTCTCGTAACATGCAGATATCCATGTCATCATCCCAAGGGATAAATCCTTGATGGCGAACAGCACCAATTAGACTTCCATATGCTAAGAAATACTTGACTCCAATTTTCTGACAAACTTCATGAATATACTCCATGATTCCAAGTTCCATCTGTTGAATTTCATTGACATCTGTTACTTCTTGGTACCGAACTCCTTCATCCCGTTTGCAGACTACGAGTCCATAGCCAATTGCTAGCCAGAAGATGATATTAATAAAGTTGGTTGAATACATAATCTGACTTTCAAATAATTGACCAAACAAGATACCAAAGAATAGGATCATGATCAATTTATCAGTATTTTTCTTGGAAACAATCAAATACGTTAAAAAGCGCTTGATGACATAAGCCAGTACAAGAAGGAAGGATACCAAACCTAGAACTCCCGAACTGACAAATATGGTCACAAAAATGTTATGAAAATTCCCACCGATAAGGGAGTTTTGAATCTCAAATTTACTGAAATATTCTGCGTAATAATCTGGAACGTTTCGTACACCATAACCAAAAATTGGTTTGGCACTTCCCATCTTGATGGCATTTTTCCAGATATAGGTTCTACCACTTGGTGTTGTTTCAATCAGATGGAGCTCACCGTTCTTCTTAGTGACAGACGAATCTGTCTCAGCATAGGATTGTCCTTTGTTTAAATCTAAGACAGTCGCAGTTTCAGATGAGATATAGATTGAAGTTACATAGCTTAATCCAATATTAGTTGCAGTAATCAGCAAACCAGCAACTATAAAAGTGAGGAATCGTTTAACGATACTTCCTCTAGTAGCAAAGAAACTATAGAGTCCAATCATGAGAAGTAAAGAAAGTAAGGCTCCTCGACTTTGCATCGTTGCGAAGTAAACGAATTGAATCACATTGTTCAGTTTAAGATAAACAGAATATTTACTTCCTTTATGGATCAAATACATAGCCAAAATAATGCTAATGTATGAAAATATCGCACTAGCATTTGGATTGACAATCCCCCACAGACGTCCATTCATGACACCATAGTAATAAGATTGTTCGCCAATCTTAAATAGGATAAGGACTCTACTTACCAATAAACCAAACGCAAAAATTGCTGAAGAAAAAGATACAATTTGAACCGTATAGGCAATCCAGTCAAATAATTTTTTAAGTTGCCCTGATTGTAACATGGTAAATAATAAAACATAGGTTACCATGAAGAGAATTTCAATCACATTTCCAATCAGATGTCCAGAGCGATTGAAAATAGCTGATAGCAGATGACTTCCAGCTAATAGTCCAAATAAGGATAGAAATTTACGATCTGCTGTGATTTCTTTCCACTTAAACAATAAGGTATAGCAAATATAAAGCACTACAATTGCTGATAATCCCTTGTAGAGGGGATTTGCTATCTTATAAACCAGTGAACTCATACTTAAAATCGAAATGAAAACAAATAGATACGCAATCCATAGTTTTGATTTTTCAAAGTATTCATCCATTTTTGAAAAATTCATTTTCAACTCCTTCTCATGATATTAGTTTTTTAATCCAACAATTTTCTTATATAGCCATGGAGAAATGACAAGTGAAAGGATCGCTACCTTGCGAAAAGTGGTGAAATAAGCATCTTTCCATATTTCGCGTCGGTGCTGAACAATCCAAGTCCTCAGCTCGGCTTTCTCCTTTTGATACTCTTCACGTGAAGTAAAGATAATTTTATCGTAAACTGTGATGTACGACCAACATTCTCTGTTTATTAATTCGTATTTTAAATTAGGGAAGGCTTGTGAAACTTGAGCAATTATTTGCTGATAAACTTCTATTGTGTCAAATACATGTCGATTAACAGATGTTGTTGCACTTCCCTCACGATGATCATAATAATAAACAGGTTTGTCAATAAATACGCAACTGCATCTTGTCTTTAGTAGCAATTCAGTTAAAAACAAGGCATCTTCAGCTAGGTGATAATTGGTATTAAACTTTTCATCGGCAAGCAGGTCTCTCTTAAACAGTTTTGCGACTGGAAAAAATGATGTTCTGGTAGTCATCAGTAGTTCCTTCATGGTTTCTTCTGTTGACCAGAGTTCTGTTTTTTCTGAATGTGAAGGTAGGTCTGTTACAATGCCGTTTTTGATATGGTGCAGAGGAGCAATTACAAAGCCTACATTCAACCCTTCAGCTGCACTTGCTAAAGTAGCTAGGTAATCCTGGGTAACGAAATCATCGCTATCAATAAAGGTAACCCAAGAACCCGTTGCTAGCTGAATTCCCATATTTCTAGCATTTGAAACACCAGCATTTTCGATATGATAAACCTTGATATTCTCATACTGAGACGCTAAGTGATCACAGATCTGTCCACTGGAATCAGTAGAACCATCATTGATTAGGATTAACTCAAAATGGGCATAAGTCTGTTGAAGAATCGACTCCACACATCGCTCCAGATAGGCCTCTACATTGTAGACCGGAACGATAACGCTTATTTTTTCTCCCATCATGCCCCATATTCTCCCTTGTACTCTGTGTAGCTCTTGTCCATGTCTGCTATAATGGCATCATGATGCGGTACTTGCTTGTCTGCTGGTGGTGGTGTCATATAATCCCCAAAAGCAGTTCTGAGATAGGCATCATAACCGACTGGAATGGGCATCTCTGTTCCTTCAAATGGCAAGAAAAGATTGTCTTCAAAAGATGCGATTGGGTATTTGTTTCGCATGTAGCCAGGACCTGAGCATAATTCCGTAATTCCATCGCTCTCAGCCAGACCATACTTGGTCATTTCTTTTTCAGCTTTTTTCCAAATGCGATAACGTAGAGATTTTGGAGTCAGGCCGAGTAAGATACGACTTCCCCATTTCATGACTGCACCATGCTTTTCTGGGATAGTTTGGGCGCAAAAGAGTGAATAAATCAGGGCCCAACGAACCTGTTTCTTACGCTCAGACGGATTTTTAGGATAATAATCTAAAGGTAAAACATCCAAGGCCAAACCGTGTGGCAAATCCAAATCCTTCTGATAAGGCTTGATACAAGTGGTTTCCTTATCACGAATAGTAATAAAAAGGTTACGGTCTACAAAATCCTTGTTACTCTTTGACAAGAAATAACGCTCGTCTGCATAACGTGGCCACAGTTCTACTAATTTTTCATAGTCCTTGCGAGGCATGAAAAAGTCTAGGTCATCATCCCAAGGAATAAAGCCCTTGTTACGTAGGGCACCAATAGCTCCTCCACCACAGAGATAGCACAATAAATCATGTTCTTTACAAAATGCAACGAAATATTCAGCCATTTCCAGACTACGAGCCTGAATCGCTTTCAAATCACTCATGTCTCTCCTCTTCTGTCCAATAACGAGTTATATCGTTTTATTATACCATAAAAAAGCCCTAAAAATCCATCAGATACTAAGAAAAATCAAAGCCTAAACCACTTTTTCACTGGTGATTCAAACTTTGATTTTTTTATAGTGTTCTATCTCATTCCCATTTGGGCGAGTTTGGTTTGGTATTTATTTTGATCAACTAGAAGTCCTTGTCCACCGTAGATATCATAAGCATCTACCCAGTCACCAAGTTCTGGGACGGTGAGTCTTTCAATGCCATTTTGAGCACCTTCTAGGACAGATAAGCCATTGGTCAACAAGAAGCTATATGGTAGATTTGTTGAGGTCATGCCAAAGACTTTTCCAAGTGCCTCTGATCCCGTAAAGAGCTTGGTTGGATCTTTGATTTGCTCAAGAACAGCTGACATGACTTGTTGCTGACGTTTGGTACGCCCATAGTCTCCCTCGTCATCATCACGGAAGCGAGCGTAGTTCAGCAAGGTGGATCCATTCATCTGCTGTTTTCCAACTTTGATGGTTTGGGTTGGCGATTCTGTCTCTGTTGCATGAAGGTCATCTCCAACTGTGGCTTCTGTCAAAGGTTGACCATTCAATGTTGAGAATTGAGCATCAATCGTTACTCCGTCAGGGAAGAGGGTATCAATAGCTGTTGCAAAGGCCTGGAAGTCAACTAGGGCATAGTACTTAATATCCAAATCAAAGTTGTCTTTTAGAACCTTGCGGACCATTTCTGCCCCTTTTTGCCCTTCTTGTTCCCCAAGTTCATAGGCAACATTTAGTTTGTTATCCGTCTGTTTCTGGCCATTTACAATCTTACTGTACCCGTCGATATAAACTAAGTTGTCACGCATAAAGCTGACTAGTTTGATCTTCTTATCCGATCCACTGACATTCAGTACCATGATTGTGTCGGTACGGGTTTCCGCACTATTTTGACCGATACGGCCATCTGTCCCCATGACTAGGATATTCACACCATCTTTGGTATCCTGACCGTTAAAGACCTCTACTTGAGCTGCCTTGGCGTCAGCTGGTTTATTTGTTGGATTGGCTGCTGACTGGAACCCTCGAAGAAACATGAAAATCATCCCTGCAAGCACACAAGTAATCAACAGCAGGAACAAAGTCAGTATTCGTTTGAAGCGAATTCTTCTTTTTTTCTTTTTGACTTTAGGTTGAGGAGTTACCTTTTCACGTTTCTTAGATCGACTTCTACTGCCATAAGTCGGAAGATCAATATCTCTACCCCAAGATTCTTCTTTTTCTTCTTGGTAGAAATGGTGAACTTCCGACTTGGGACCTGCCATTTTCTGTTGCAGATAATCAAACTCCCTCCGTTCACGGTCGTTGAGGTAATGAATATTTTTGAAGAGATAGTCATAACGTAACTGCTCGTGATGACTTAAAGGATTTTCTTTGCTCATTGACTCTCCTTTTCTATATCAGTTATGGTAAAAATCGGGTAGGTTCCCAGGATCTTGTGCTGGATTCCAATAGCTTCTAGTTCTTGTCTTGCAAAATGAACCAGTTCTTTGTCACTATAGTCTACATCGATAATGAAAAAGTATTCTCCCAAGGCTGTTTTAAGGGGGCGACTTTCAATCTTTGTTAAGTCAATCCCTCTCCAAGCAAAGGTCGAAAGTGCCTTGTAAAGAGCACCAGGTAGGTTGTCTGGTAAGGTCAAGGCCAAACTCATTTTTTCAGCTTGTGAGTTCAAAGGAATCTTCGGTATCTCTGCCCCTAACACCCAAAAACGTGTGAAATTGGCTTCCATTTCCTGAATATCCTCTGCAATCAATTCCAAGCCATATTCTTCAGCTGAACTTTTAGGAGCAATAGCTGCATAAGGCTGATCTGGATGTTCTGAAATAAAGCGAGCTGCATAGGCTGTACTGGCGGTTACCTCAATTTTGGCCTCTGGATAGTTTTTGTCGATGAATCTCTTTCCTTGAGCCAGAGCCTGAGGATGAGAAAAAATTTTCTCAATTTTTGACTGACCGGGAACCGCCATCAACTGCTGGTGAATGGGCTGAACGATTTCTGCAACTGCTTGGATGCGAGCCTGATGAAAAAGATAATCCAAGCTTTCATGCACACTTCCCTCAATGGAGTTTTCAACTGGTACTACTGAATAGTCTACCAATCCCTGTTCATAGGCCTTGATAACGTCTGTAATATTTGAAAAAGGCTCTAGTTCCTCATGTGGAAAAGCCGTTTGCACAACATGATGCGAAAAAGATCCCTTGGGACCTAGATAGGCAATTTTCATCTCAGTTCCTCTGTAATTTCCTCTGGGCTTAACTTGGTTACATCCAAAACCCGACTGGCTACTTCCTCATACCAAGCTTGTCTTTCTTTGAAAATAGCTGCCAGTTCTTCCTTACTATTATTTAGAAACAGTGGGCGCTGATTGTCCTTATCAGCTGCGATACGTTGGTAGAGGGTTTCAAAATCTGCTTTTAGGTAGATGTTATTAGGATTGGTTTTGAGCAAGTCGCGATTTCTCTGAGAAATGATAACTCCTCCGCCAGTTGACACAACTCGGTCCGTTTTTAGTAAGTCAGCTAGGACTTCTGACTCGACTTGACGAAAGGCCACTTCTCCTTTTTCAGCGAAGAAATCCGCAATGGACATGCCCAAATGTTCCTCGATTAAGGCATCCATATCGATGTAGTCTGGGTCCAATCCTCTAGCGATTGTCGACTTGCCTGCCCCCATAAATCCGAGTAATACCTTAGCCATGAATCAAGCTCTCCAAATCATCAAAGAAGCTAGGATAGCTGGTATTGATGGCTTCAGCACGATCAAGTTCCACTTCTCCATCCGCAACCAAGAGGGCTGCGATGGCTGTCATCATTCCAATTCGATGGTCACCAAACGTATTGACTCTAGCGCCATGAAGTCTTGATTTCCCTTTGATAATCATCCCGTCTGCTGTAGGAGTGATATCCGCTCCCATGCTATTTAAGGCATCTGCCACCACCTGAATGCGGTCTGTTTCCTTGACCTTGAGTTCCTCAGCATCCTTAATGACCGTTACACCTTGTGCTTGTGTCGCTAAAAGGGCAATAATGGGCAATTCATCAATCAAACGTGGAATCAAGGCTCCACCTATCTCCGTTCCTTTCAGGTCTGAAGACTCGACAGTCAAGGTTGCTGATTTAGCGACTGGATCGATTTCAGTTATTTCTAATTTTCCTCCCATGGCGCGAATGACATCAATAATACCTGTACGCGTTTCATTGATGCCCACATTCTGCAGCACCACACGAGAGTTTGGAACAATCAAACCTGCGACTAGCCAAAAGGCTGCACTAGAGATATCTCCTGGGACAACTACCTTTTGTCCAGTCAGTTTTTGCGGCCCTTGAACTATGATTTTCTTGCCATCCACACTTAAATGGCCACCAAATTGCTGTAGCATATCTTCGGTGTGGTTACGAGTACATTCTTTCTCGATAATCACGGACTCCCCCTGAGCCTGCAAGGCTGCAAATATCAAGGCAGACTTAACTTGAGCAGAAGCGATTGGCAACTCATAGTGAATCGGTTTTAAATTTTTCGTCCCTTTTAGGCGAAGAGGGGGCAGATCTCGCTCAGTTTGCCCTGAGATGCTAACGCCCATTTTTTTCAATGGAATCGTCACACGATCCATAGGACGTTTAGAAAGACTATCATCTCCAAACATCTCTACTTCGAAGTCTGCACCAGCAAGTACACCTGAGATCAGGCGAATCGAAGTGCCAGAATTACCCATATCCAAGGCATTTTGCGGAGCTTTTAAGCCATCCATTCCAACACCTTGAATGGTAACAACCCCATATTTGTCCTCAATTTCAACACCAAGGTCACGAAAAACCTGCATGGTTGAAAGTACATCCTCTCCACGCAAAATATCATAAACCTTAGTCTCGCCCTCAGCCAAACTTCCAAAAATAATCGTACGGTGGCTGATAGACTTGTCACCTGGAACCCGGATACTGCCATGTAAGTGGCGAATGTTTGTTTTTAGTTTCATAGTTGACCTCATACTTGCAATACTTTTTCTTATTTTATCACAAAAAAGCCAGAAATTCCTGAAATTTCTGGCTTTTATACAGATAAAATACTATTTCAATAATTCTGAAACAGGTTCAAAGACAATTTTTTCAATGTCCGAAAGATAAATGGACAATTGTTGCTGTTTGGCAAAGAAATCTGACAAAAGAGCGTTCTCTTGGATTTGTTTGCTGAAAGACTGCATCTTTTCTTGGAAAGAGGCGTCTGGCATTTGTCCCGTTTGCGCCATGACTTGGATTTCTTGCTGGAAAGCGAGATAGTCTGCAAAAATCTTGCTAGCTTGTTCATCAGCTTGGATGGCATCTTTGGCTGCCTTAACCGCCTTGTATTCTGGTAATTCGCGTAACCCACGACTGAGTTCATTTGCACTATCGTAAATATTTGACATGATTTTCTCCTTATTTGATGACGACTGTGTAGTCCGTATTTTCTGTAATTAAGCGCTCAGCTCGTTCTAAATCTTGAGCATTTTTAAAGGAAATTTGTAGAATCCCGTGAACATCCTCACGATTTTCTTCGTTGATGTGGATATTGACTAGAGAAGTCCCACGTAGCAATTCCAAAATCCGCAAGATAACATCTTCTTCATCGGGAACATCGACATAGAGGTCATAAGAACTATCTACGCCACCCCGTTTATGGATTTCCATAGCCTGCCGTTGCTCACGCGCTTGATTGAAAAAGTTCCAGATTTGCTCCTCATCTCCCTTGATGATGGCTTGTCCAACCTCATTCAAACGTTCCTTAAAATCCTCAATTCGATCTAGGATAGTCTCGCGATTGGACAAGAGGATAGAAGTCCACATACCTGGTTCACTCTCTGCAATCCGAGTCATATCTCGAAAACCACCCGCCGCAAAGCGCCTTGTCATCTCATGTTCTTGAGCATAGACAGCTGTTTGCTCCATGAGACCTGATGCCAAGATATGGGGAAAATGGCTAATCTGTGAAGTCACTCGATCGTGCTCCTTGGCATCAATTTCAATGAAACGAGCATGGAGACCAGAAAGCAGATCCTTCATTTCCTCAAGCGTGTCCTGACTTGTCAGGCTCGAAGGTGTGAAGATATAGTAGGCATTTTCAAAAAGATTAACATCGGAAGAGGCAGCCCCTGTTTTGTGGCTACCAGCCATGGGATGGGCCCCGACAAAACGAACAGGTTTGCCAGCTAAATATTCCTCCGCCGCATCTACAATGGCTGACTTGGTTGAGCCTGCATCCGAGATAATGACGCCTTCTTTCAAGTTTAAATCTGCCAACTCCTTAATAAAAGCAATGGTCTGCTTGATTGGCAAGGTCAAGATGATGACATCTGCCAGAGGAGCAAAACTGGCAAAATCATCGGTTGCTCGGTCAATTATCCCCCGCTCCAAGGCAATGTCTCTCGAAGCCTGACTACGATTGTAACCTAGAATTTCGTAATCGGGATGATCGCGCTTGATACCGAGCGCCATCGAGGCACCAATCAAACCAAGACCTGCGATATAGATGGTTTTTGCCATAGAGACTCCTTAATAGTTCTTTGTATACTCACGGTGTTTGGCTACCGCTTCTTTTAATTCTTCTAGATTATCGGAAGAGAATTTTTCAAGAATTTCTTGGGCCAGAACTGTTGCCACAACGGCTTCCATGACCACACCTGCGGCTGGAAGAGCCGTCGGATCACTTCTCTCCACGGTTGCCTTGTAAGGTTCGTGAGTCTCGATATCCACACTCATCAATGGTTTATAGAGAGTGGGAATGGGTTTCATGACACCTCGAACAACGATAGGTTGCCCATTGGTCATACCACCTTCGAAACCACCTAGATTATTGGTACGGCGAGTATAGCCGTCTTCTTTAGACCAGAGAATTTCGTCCATAACTTGGCTGCCTTTACGGTAACCAGCTTCAAATCCAAGACCAAATTCCACCCCTTTAAAGGCATTGATAGAGACAACTGCTTGGGCCAATCTCGCATCCAATTTTCTGTCCCATTGGACATAGGAACCAAGACCAACTGGAACACCTCCGACGACTGTCTCCACAACCCCACCGATGGTATCACCGTCACGTTTGATTTGGTCAATATAGTCCTTGATTTCCTGTTCTCGTTCTTTGTTGACAATAGAAACTTCAGACTGGGCAGCTCGTTCCTTAATCTCAGCCACTGTCAGATTTTCAGGTACATCGATTTCCTTGCCACCAAAGACCACGACATGATTGGCAATCTCCATATCCAGTTCAGCTAAGAGACGTTTGGCTACTGCTCCAACTGCTACTCGCATGGTTGTTTCACGAGCTGATGAACGCTCCAAAGAATTTCGCAAATCGTCAAAACGGTACTTGATGCCCCCAACCAAATCAGCATGACCTGGACGAGGATGGGTAATTTTTCTCTTGCTTTTAAGGCGGTCTTCAATGTCCTCAGCAGACATGATATCCAGCCATTTTTGGTGGTCCTTATTGATGACATCCATGGTAATAGGTGCCCCTGTCGTCTTCCCGTGACGAACGCCCGAAGTAAAGACAACCTGGTCACTCTCAATCTTCATACGGCCACCACGACCGTAGCCACCCTGACGGCGTTTAAGGTCTCCATTAATATCCTCTGCTGTCAAAGGAAGTCCAGCTGGAATTCCTTCAATAATAGCCGTCAAACGGGGGCCGTGTGATTCTCCTGCAGTTAAATATCTCATACGTTCTCCTTATTTTACCAAGTAGTCTTTCATCTCTTCCAGAGAAACTGGGTGAATGGTCGCTGAACCAAGCTCTGGAACTAAGACCAATTTCAAGGTGTTTCCACGCGCTTTTTTATCATGAGTCAAAGCTTGATAAAGTTTGTCAACATCCCAGTTTTCATAATCAACAGGCAAGCCAAATTTCTGGCACATCTCTGTAATGGACTGGGTTATTCCTTCTGGCATGAGGCCTTTTCCCTCAGCAACCTTGGAAATCTGAACCATGCCCATAGCCACAGCTTCTCCATGCATGACCTTGCCATAACCGGCAGTTGCTTCAATAGCATGACCAATAGTGTGCCCAAAATTGAGGTAAAGACGAACACCGTTATCCAACTCATCTTCGACCACCATCTTGCGCTTAACCTGACAAGAATGTTCAATCAAAGTCTCTGCATGTTCCAAAATGCTCTCTACAGAACCATCTAGCTCCATCAAGAGAGCCCACAGTTCTGGATCCTCAATCAAGCCGTACTTGATAACCTCGCCCATCCCCTCAATCAGCTCTCTTTTTCCAAGCGTTTCAAGGACAAGCGGATCAATCAGAACCCCATCTGGTTGAGCAAAGGTACCCACCATATTTTTAGCAAAAGGAGTATTGACACCCGTCTTTCCACCGATAGAAGAATCAACCTGGGCTGTCAAACTAGTCGGAATCTGAACAAAGTGAATGCCCCGCATATAGGTAGAGGCTACAAAACCAGCTAGGTCCCCAACGACACCACCACCAAGAGCCACGATCCCATCGCTACGAGTCAACCCCTGCTTGACTAGAAATTCATAGACTTTCTGAACAGTTGTTAAATTTTTTCGTTCTTCGCCTTCTAAAAAGTCAAAAACAGCTACCTGAAAACCAGCATCTTCTAGGCTGAGTTTAACCTTCTCTGCATAGAGAGAAGCTACATGGTTGTCGGTTACAATAACCACTTTTTGTGGTTGCCAGAGTTCTCGCAACCATTGACCAGCCTGAGCCAGACAACCTTTTTCAATCTGAATATCATAAGGATGATGCGGAATATCGATTCTGATTTTCATAGGAGGGTCTCCTTTTCACTATTTATATTTTTCTGTTAAGGACTGCCAAATTTCTTCTGTCGGCATTTCTTTACCTGTCCACAGTTGAAAAGCTTCAGCAGCCTGATAGAGCAACATTCCTAGACCATTGACAGCTGGATTGCCCTGCCTCCTAGCCCATTTCAAAAATGGCGTTTCAAAGGGTTGGTAAATGATATCTGCGACCAAGAGAGCCTCTGGCAAATTGATACTTTCTGGAACTGGCGACGACTGGCCATCCATCCCAACACTAGTCGCGTTGACGAGCAGGTCCGACTCGGCAATCCTTGATTGCAGTTGAGAAAGATCTTCTAAAGCATACAAGTCCACTTTAAAGCCCGTTTGCTCCTGCAACTTGTCTAGATAAGGTCTTGTTTTTTCCATAGAAGCTAAACGAACAAAGACTGAAATCTGACTGGCCCCGTCCAAAATGGCTTGTGCCAAGATTGATTTGGCCGCACCACCTGCGCCCAGAATGGTCATTTTCTTATCCGAGATTGTAAAAGAAGGCAAGCTCTTAAAGAATCCCTTGCCATCTGTATTATATCCAATTAACGTTCCGTCTTGATTAACAACTGTGTTGACCGCCCCAATCAAACGAGCTTCATCACTCAACTCATCCAGATAAGGAATAACCTGCTCCTTGTAAGGCATAGACAGGTTGATGCCAAACATCTGGTAACGTCGAATATTGGCGACTGTTTCTGCCAAATCACCCGCTTCAATCTCCCAAGCTACATAGGCACCATTAATAGCTGTCGCCTCAAAGGCCCTATTGTGGATAAAGGGTGAAATAGAGTGTTTGATGGGATTGGCAACAACTGCAGCTAAACGTGTATAGCCATCAAGCTTCATCCAAAATCTCCCTGATTTTCTTCATGTTTGATAGCGAAATCTGACCTGGGGCACTCGCTTCATCCAGACTAGCAAATGACCAACTTGAACCCGTCACATCTGAAGTAATACGGGATACCTTGCCCATTTTCCCCATGGAAATGGTCACGTACTCTTGCTCAGGGTTGAGTGTCTTAAATCCTCGAGTGTAGTTCATCAGGTCTAAAACATCCTGCTCCGTATGGGCCATAACTGATACCTTGACCACTTTCGGAGAGAGACTGGTCAACTCAGACAAAATTTCCATCATGTTTTCAGGTGTCTCCTGGAAATTATGGTAACTCAAAACAAGATTTGGAAAATCCAACATTTCCTCAAAAACATCCTTGTAGCTGAAATACTCAAAATCTACATAATCCGGTTGATAGAGTTGAGTAACTTCCTTGATGATTTGAACATACTCTTCTGAGGAAAGTTCGATTTCTCCTCCCTCAGCGCGAGTCCGAAGGGTAAAGACCAGTTCGCGTCCTGCAAATTTCTCAAAGATAGCGGGTGCTACCTGTAAAATAGCGTCCTTTGCAAGAAAGTCCGCACGCCACTCAATGATATCGGCATCTTCATACCTAGTTGCATCCAGTTCTTGCGCTTCTTCTAAACTTCTTGGCATTACTGAAACGATCAATTTCATCTACTAACCTTCATACTAATCACCTTGAGGTAATTACTGCTTTCATCTTTTTTATTATAGGCAAAGTCTGCTGGAAGACCATATTGGTTCAAGATCTGATACCTTCTTCCTGCAAAACCTTTATCAATTTGTTCTGTAAATTTCTGGCGGGAAACATTGGCAGCATTGGTACTGGCAATGATAATGCCTCCCGGATTTAAAATCTCTAGACTCTGGGAAATCAACTTGTGATAGTCCTTAGCTACAGAGAATGTTTGTTTTTTATTGCGGGCAAAGCTCGGCGGATCAAGAACAATCACATCATAGGTCAAGCCTTTTCTCTTGGCGTACTTGAAGTACTCAAAGACATCCATAACGATAAAACGATGATTGTCCGTGCTGAGTCCATTTGCATGAAAATGGGCTTCTGACAGCTCTCTAGACCGTTTGGCCAAGTCGACAGAAGTCGTCTCACTGGCACCTCCCATAGCTGCAGCAACAGAAAAGGCCGCCGTATAGGAAAACATATTGAGCAAGGATTTGCCCATGGCTAGACCGTCAACCAGACTCCCACGAACCTCATGCTGGTCTAGGAAAATCCCTGTCATCAAGCCATCATTCATAAAGACTTGATAGAGCACGCCATTCTCAAGAACAGTAAAGTAATCTGGCGCTTCCTCACCATAAACAGAGGCAGACTCGTAGTCTAGACCTTTAAAACGAATCTTCTCATAAGCTCCCAAGACCTCAGGGAAAACTTCCTTAAAAGCCTTTACGATCAGCTCACGAATCTGGTAAACAAAGGAGTTGTACCAAGAAAAAACAGCATAATCTCCATAGAGATCAACAGTCAGACCACCAAAACCATCCCCCTCTTGGTTAAAAAGGCGGAAGGCAGTGGTCAAGTCATCTTGATAATAAGACTTTCTAGCTTCCTTAGCCTTACGAAACAGGATTTCAAAAAAGGCTTGATTGAAACCAACCTTTTCCTTGCTGACCAACCAGCCAATGCCCTTGTTCTGTTGAGAAAGATAGGCACTCCCTAAAAACTTCCCGTCTTGACTAAGAACTTCTACTGCCTGATCCGTCAGTTCAATATCTGTTAAATCACTCGCTTCCAAAAGAACTAGACCCTTAGCTAGCTTTTTTTCAACATGTCTGCTGACCCTAATTCTATTCATAGCTACTATTATAGCAAATTTTGTGACAATTCTCAAAAAAGAAACCGTTTAACCATATGTACTTTAGTTTACTGAGTGTCATTTTTGTTCAAATAAGTATATGCCATTTACTTTTTCAGCAAAACATCCTCTCCCTTGTGATGGAAATAGAGATTTTATTCGCTAAAAATAGACAATTTCAGAAATGAGTATAGAATCTTGCGCAAACGTTTGCCTAGTTCTAAACTTTATGGTAGAATAAAACACAACATTGATAAGCAAGAGGAAAAACAATGCAAAATCAGACACTTATGCAATACTTTGAATGGTATCTGCCTCATGACGGCCAGCACTGGGCTAGACTGACAAATGACGCAGAGCACCTAGCAAACCTTGGTATCAGCCATGTCTGGATGCCACCTGCCTTCAAGGCAACCAACGAAAAAGATGTCGGCTATGGTGTTTACGATCTTTTTGACCTAGGCGAATTTCACCAAAAAGGGACTGTCCGTACCAAGTATGGGTTTAAAGAAGACTATCTTCAAGCCATTCAAGCCCTAAAGGCACAAGGAATTCAACCTATGGCCGATGTGGTGCTCAATCACAAGGCTGCTGCCGATCATATGGAAGCCTTTCAGGTTATTGAAGTGGACCCTGAGGACCGTACCGTTCAACTAAGCGAGCCCTTTACTATCAACGGCTGGACTCACTTTACTTTCGATGGCCGCCAAGATACCTACAATGACTTCCACTGGCACTGGTACCACTTCACAGGTACAGACTATGATGCCAAACGCCGTAAGTCTGGGATTTACCTGATCCAAGGTGACAATAAAGGCTGGGCTAACGAGGAATTGGTCGATAACGAAAACGGTAACTACGACTACCTCATGTATGCCGACCTAGACTTTAAGCATCCTGAAGTCATCCTAAACATCTATGACTGGGCTGACTGGTTCATGGAAACGACTGGAGTGGCAGGTTTCCGCTTGGATGCCGTTAAGCACATCGACTCCTTCTTTATGGGCAATTTCATCCGTGATATGAAGGAAAAATACGGTCAAGATTTCTATGTTTTTGGGGAATTTTGGAACCCAGACAAGGAAGCCAATCTAGACTATCTCGAGAAAATAGAAGAACGTTTTGACCTTGTCGATGTTCGCCTCCACCAAAACCTCTTTGAAGCTGGCCATGCTGGAGCAAGCTACGACCTTCGTAACATTTTCACAGATAGCTTGGTTGAACTCAAGCCTGACAAGGCTGTAACCTTTGTCGACAACCACGATACCCAACGTGGTCAGGCTCTTGAGTCTACCGTTGAAGAATGGTTCAAACCAGCAGCTTATGCCCTCATTCTATTACGCCAAAATGGCCTTCCATGTGTCTTTTACGGCGACTATTACGGTATTTCAGGGCAATTTGCTCAACAAGATTTCAAAGAAGTTCTTGACCGTCTCCTAGCCATCCGAAAAGATTTAGCCTATGGAGAGCAAACAGACTACTTTGACGATGCCAACTGTATCGGATGGGTCCGTTCAGGTGCTGAACATCAATCTCCAATCGCTGTCCTTATCTCCAATGACCAAGAAAACAGCAAATCTATGTTTGTCGGCCAAGAATGGGCTGAGCAGACCTTTGTTGACCTCCTTGAAAATCATCCAGCACAAGTTACAATCAATGCTGAAGGTTATGGAGAATTTCCAGTAGCAGCGGGTTCAGTCAGTGTCTTCGCAGCAAAATAAACCTATCAGTTACAAGCCAGATCCAATCGGATTTGGCTTTTTTGTAATCACAAAAAGACCTACCCAAAGGGATAGATCTTTAATGTCTTATAATTTACCTGCTACTGCATCCAAGAGTTCTTGGATTTTCGCTTGGTTGCTTCCTCCTGCCATGGCCATGTCTGGTTTACCACCACCACGTCCATCGACGATTGGAGCCAATTCTTTGACAAGGTTTCCTGCATGCACATCCTTTGTCTTGCTAGCTACAAGGATATTGACCTTGTCACCGATAGCTGCAACTAGGACAAGCACATCTGAGTAGTCTTTTTGTTTCCAGTTATCCGCAAAGGTACGAAGGGCACCTGCATCTGATACAGAAACTTGGCTTGCAATGTAACGGTGGCCGTTTGCTTCTTGAACATTCTTGAAGACATCACCTGCAGCTGCAGCTGCTGCTTTTTCCTTCAATTCTGCATTTTCTTTTTGCAATTGACGAAGTTGTTCTTGAAGTCCTTCAACCTTATGAGGAACTTCCTTGAGTTGAGGTGCTTTCAAGGTTGCTGCGACGGCTTTCAGAGCGTCTTCTTGTTCACGATAAGCTTCAAAGGCTTCCTTACCAGTTACTGCCAAGATACGGCGGGTACCTGAACCGATTCCTTCTTCTTTGACAATCTTGAAGAGACCAATCTCAGAAGTGTTGCCAACGTGGGTACCACCACAAAGTTCCACTGAGTAGTCACCAATGGTTACAACACGGACTTCCTTACCATATTTCTCACCAAAGAGGGCCATACCTCCCATTTCTTTAGCAGTGTCAATATCTGTTTCAATAGTCTCTACTGCAATTGCTTCCCAGATTTTCTCATTGACTTGCTGTTCAATGGCGCGCAACTCTTCAGGAGTTACGGCTTGGAAGTGAGTGAAGTCAAAGCGTAGGAATTCTACTTCGTTCAGAGATCCTGCTTGAGTTGCATGGTGGCCAAGGATATTGTGAAGAGCCGCATGGAGCAAGTGAGTCGCTGTGTGGTTTTTCATGACACGGTGACGGCGATTAGTATCGATTGCCAAGGTATATTCTTGATTCAAAGCAAGTGGTGCAAGAACTTCAACAGTATGAAGAGCTTGTCCATTTGGAGCTTTTTGAACATCTGTCACAGTAGCCACGACATTTCCAGCAGCGTCCAAGATTTGACCGTGGTCAGCCACCTGTCCACCCATTTCCGCGTAGAATGGAGTCTCTGCAAAGATGAGAGAGGCAGTTCCTTCAGAAACAGCTTCAACTTCAGCATTGTTCGCTACGATAGCCACCAACTTAGAAGGCAATTGGCTGGCATTGTAGTTGAAGACACTTTCCACTGTAATGTTTTGGAGGGTTTCATTTTGCATCCCCATTGAGCCACCTTTGACAGCTGATGCACGCGCACGTTCTTGTTGCTCTTTCATGGCTGCTTCAAAACCTTCACGGTCTACAGTCATACCAGCTTCTTCAGCGATTTCTTCAGTCAATTCAACTGGGAATCCATAAGTGTCATAAAGTTTAAATACATCTGAACCAGCAATGACAGATTGACCTTTTTCTTTCAAGTCAGCTACAATGCCTTGGGCAAAGTGTTGACCTGAGTGAAGGGTACGGGCAAATGATTCTTCTTCGCTCTTAACGATTTTTTCGATAAAGTCACGTTTTTCAAGCACTTCTGGATAGTAGCTTTCCATGATTTTTCCAACAGTTGGAACCAGTTTGTAAAGGAAAGGCTCATTGATACCCAATTTTTGACCATGCATTGAAGCACGACGGAGAAGACGACGAAGGACATAACCACGACCTTCATTTCCTGGAAGGGCACCATCACCGATGGCAAATGAAAGGGAACGGATGTGGTCAGCGATGACCTTGAAGCTCATGTTGTCGCCATCTTGTTCATAAACCTTACCAGACAATTTCTCAACTTCACGAATGATCGGCATGAAGAGGTCAGTTTCAAAGTTGGTCTTAGCCCCTTGGATAACAGCCACCAAACGCTCCAAACCAGCGCCCGTATCAATGTTCTTATGTGGTAATTCCTTGTACTCACTACGAGGAACAGCTGGATCGGCGTTAAATTGTGACAAAACGATGTTCCAGATTTCGATGTAACGATCGTTTTCGATATCCTCTGCAAGCAGACGAATACCGATGTTTTCTGGATCAAAGGCTTCTCCACGGTCAAAGAAGATTTCTGTATCAGGTCCAGAAGGTCCAGCACCGATTTCCCAGAAGTTGTCTTCGATTGGGATCAAGTGGCTTGGGTCCACTCCTACTTCAATCCAGCGGTTATAAGAATCTTTATCGTCTGGATAGTAGGTCATGTAGAGTTTTTCAGCAGGAAAATCAAACCATTCTGGGCTTGTCAAAAGCTCATAAGCCCAAGTGATAGCTTCATCACGGAAGTAATCCCCGATAGAGAAGTTCCCCAACATTTCAAACATGGTATGGTGGCGAGCTGTTTTTCCGACATTTTCGATGTCGTTGGTACGGATAGCTTTTTGCGCATTGGTGATACGTGGATTTTCAGGGATAATGGTTCCGTCAAAGTATTTCTTAAGGGTAGCAACCCCTGAGTTGATCCACAAAAGAGTTGGGTCGTTTACTGGAACCAAGCTGACTGATGGTTCGACAGAGTGGCCTTTGCTTGCCCAGAAATCTAGCCACATTTGGCGTACTTGAGCACTAGATAGTTGTTTCATAATATCTCCTTATTACTTGTTTAATTTGATTGGCTTTCCAGCATCTCCACATAGTCAATCGCGACACAGAGGGAAATGACTAGGTCTGCATAAGAGTCTTCATAGACGGTTACGGTGTAAGTTGAGGTCAGATGGAAGAGTTCCTTCTTAATTTCTGCAATCAGCTGATCGCGATCATCTAGCAATTTGAAATTTAAATCCCAGATATTGCCCTCGATACGAAGCCCGAGATTATCAAACTCATACTTATCTCGAAAGAAAGTCAACTTCTTACGAATGACGAAATTTGAACCGTTTCGTAGCTGAATAGTAAAGCGAGGAAGCAAGGTGAAAAATTCTTTACTGATTTCACTGACCTGCTCACCATAGGCGTCATAGATGGTAAAGGTCTTAGGAATTTGGAAGAAAGATCCCTCCACTTGATAGTTCACTACTCCTCTGTCATCCTTGATATCAAAGCGTTCGCCCCCAAGACGAAACTTTTGTTTCACGAGAAATGTCTTCATAAACACCTCCAAAAATCAAAAGACAAGCTCACATCACGAAGGGCGAAAAACCGCGGTACCACCTTCATTCAATGAACTTGTCATTCTCTTGTTCTTATGCAATTGTATGATTGAGTAGCATGACTTCCTACCTTAGATGGCTCGCAGCACCGCCATTTCTCTGGACTAAGTTGATTGAAAATCAATTCTCAACTTTATTATTATATCGTTTTTTGAGTTCTGCGTCAACTGGAAAAGCTGACAAGAAAGCATATCTCCTACTTCCGATACATTTTAAACTGTAGGAAGAGGTCGCTATATTTTCCTGTCCATTTATGGTCAAATTTCTCATAAACTTCCAGGTGTTTCATGGTATCAGCGTCTGGATAGAAGGATTTGTCCTCACGAGTCTCCTCTGGGAGCATTTCCTTTGCTGGTAGGTTTGGTGTTGAGTAACCTACATACTCCGCATTTTTCAGAGCATTTTCGGGTTTCAACATAAAGTTGATAAAGGCATAGGCGGCATCTTGATTTTTCACGGTTTTTGGAATGACCATGTTATCAAACCAGAGATTGCTGGCCTCAGTCGGAACGACATACTTGAGGTTAGGATTTTTCTCCAACATCTGGCTGGCTTCCCCAGAGAAAGTCACACCGATAGCAGCGTTGTTCTGAATCATGTAACCCTTCATCTCGTCTGCCACAATGGCCTTGATATTTGGAGTCAGTTTGTAGAGCTTGTCTACCGTTTCTTCCAACTGCTGAGGATCCTTAGAGTTAAGACTGTAACCGAGCGAGTTAAGCCCGAGTCCCAGCACCTCACGCGCCCCATCAAAAAGCATGATGGAATCCTTGTATTCTGGTTTCCAGAGGTCATCCCAATGCTCAGGCGCCTCATCTACCTTGGTTTCATTGTAGACGATTCCCAAGGTCCCCCAGAAGTAAGGGATGGAGAATTTATTGCCCGGGTCAAAAGACTGGTTGAGGAACTCAGGTCCGATATTTTCGATTCCTTCAATTTTTGAATAATCAAGCGGAACCAAGAGGTCTTCGTCCTTCATCTTGTTGATCATGTATTCACTCGGGATGGCAATATCGTAGGTCGTTCCACCCTGCTTGATCTTGGTATACATGGCTTCGTTGGAATCAAAGGTCTCATACTGGACTTGGATTCCTGTTTCTTCTGTGAATTTCTCCAAGAGTTCGGGATCGATATAGTCCCCCCAGTTGTAGATAACCAATTTTTGACTATCTCGACTGTTGATTTTACTATCTAGATGATGGGAAATCCCCCACAAGACAAGGATAATTGCTACAATTCCTGCTAAAAATGAATAGAGTTTTTTCATGCTTGCTCCTCCTTCTCACGTGAGATAAAGTAATAACCTACAACTAGGATAATACTAAAGAGAAAGACAAGGGCAGAAAGGGCATTGATTTCTAGCGAAATTCCCTTACGAGCACGAGAGTAAATCTCGACTGATAGGGTTGAAAAGCCATTTCCCGTCACAAAGAAGGTCACGGCAAAATCATCCAGCGAATAGGTGAAGGCCATGAAATAACCTGCAATGATAGACGGAGTCAGGTAAGGAAGCATGATTTCCTTGAACATCTGAAATTGACTGGCACCAAAGTCATAGGCCGCATGAATCATGTCACCGTTCATTTCCTTGAGACGAGGCAAGACCATCAAGACCACGATAGGAATGGAGAAGGCCACGTGACTAGATAGAACGGTCAAAAAGCCAAGTGAAAACTTGAGTTGGGTAAAGAGAATCAAGAAGCTAGCACCAATCATAACATCAGGCGCAACCATGAGGATATTATTGAGTGATAGAAAGGCTTCTTGGTATTTCTTACGAGACTGGTAGATGTAAATGGCACCGAAAGTCCCGATAATGGTCGCTATCAAGGCTGCTAGAAAGGCCAAGAAAAAGGTTTGGGTGAGGATCAACATGAGACGGCCATCACCAAACATGGTTTTAAAATGGCTCAAGCTAAAGCCGGTAAAACTATTCATATCATCCCCTGCGTTAAAGGCGTAGCCAATCAGGTAAAAAATTGGCAAATAAAGGACGATAAAGACAAAGGCTAGGTAGAGATTGGCAAATTTTTTCATCGTTCTCTCCTTTCCTTGGTCACCCACATGGTGATGAACATGGTCAGGATGAGGATCACACCAATGGTTGAACCCATACCATAGTTGTCATTGGTCAGGAAGTTCTGCTCAATAGCCGTTCCCAAGGTAATAACGCGGTTCCCACCGATCAAACGTGTCAGCATGAAGAGACTCAAACTTGGGATAAAGACAGACTGAACCCCACTTCTCACCCCGTTCATAGACAGAGGGAAGATAACATGGCGGAAAGTTTCCCACTTGGTCGCACCGAGGTCGTAGCTGGCATTGATGAGATTGTTATCCATGTCATCCAAGACATTGAAAATCGGTAAAATCATAAAGGGAAGCTCGATGTAGCTTGCGACAAAGATAAAGGAGAAATCGGTAAAGAGCAACTGTTGCGAACCGATTCCGATAAATTCCAAAAATTGGTTAATAGAGCCATTTTGACCAAAAATCCCGATAAAGGCATAGGCTTTGAGGAGCAAGTTGATCCAGGTTGGCAGGATAATCAGCATGAGCCAGAGTTGACGGTGCTTGAGACGGGTCAAAAAGAGGGCTGTTGGATAGCTGATAAGAAGTGTCACTAGAGTTACAATCCCAGCATAGAGTACAGAGTTGAAGCTCATTTTGAGGTAGGTCAAGTTTTGTGACGCAAAGTAGGATTTATAGTTTTCTAAACTAAACTGCCCTTCAATGTTGAAAAAGGATTGTCCGAAAATCAAGACCAAGGGTGCGAGGACAAAGAGTGCAATCCAAAGCATGTAGGGCACTACAAAGAGTTTAGAGGTTGTTTTCTTCATCTCTTTCCTCCTCGATCGCGTTAATCAGACCTGCTTCTTGCTCTTCGATTTCTACGTACTCCTCGATTCGAGCATCGAACTCTTCTTCGGTTTCGTTGAGACGCATGATGTGGATGTCTTCTGGTTCAAAGTCCAGACCGATTTCCTCACCAACGATGGCCTTACGAGTTGAGTGGATCATCCATTCGTTTCCGAGTTCGTCATAGGCGATAATCTCGTAGTGAACCCCACGGAAAAGCTGAGTATCAACCTTAACTTGGAGCTTGCCTTCTTCAGGAAGGGTAATGCGCAAGTCCTCTGGACGAATAACAACTTCCACAGGCTCGTTTGGCTTCATCCCACCATCGACTGCTTCAAAGCGTTTGCCGTTAAACTCGACCAAGTAGTCTTCAATCATGGTTCCTGGCAAGATATTGGACTCACCGATAAAGGTAGCAACAAAGTGGTTGATTGGCTCATCATAGATATCTACAGGTGTTCCAGACTGAACAATCTCTCCATCGTTCATAACGAAAATCCAATCACTCATAGCCAGGGCTTCCTCCTGATCGTGAGTGACAAAGACAAAGGTAATCCCCAATCGTTGCTGCAGTTCACGCAGTTCGTACTGCATGTCCGTTCGCAATTTCAAGTCCAGCGCTGACAAGGGCTCATCCAACAAGACCACACGGGGTTGGTTGATGATGGCACGGGCAATGGCTACACGCTGACGTTGTCCTCCAGAGAGTTTACGGATGGAACGTTTTTCATAACCTTCCAACTGAACCATCTTGAGCACTTCCGCTACACGTTGCTCGATTTCTTTCTTGTCGATTTTACGCAAGCGGAGCGGAAAGGCAACATTTTCAAACACATTCATATGTGGAAACAAGGCATAGGATTGGAAGACCGTATGGACGTCTCGCTTGTTGGTTGGGATGTCGTTAATCCGTACCCCATCCAGTAAAATATCCCCTGTCGTCGCATCTAGTAAACCTGCAATGATGTTCAGGATGGTTGATTTCCCAGAACCAGATGCGCCTAGTAAGGTATAGAACTTTCCCTCTTCCAACTCAAAGTTAATGTCTTTGAGAACCTTGGTGTTGCTGTCTTCAAAAACTTTAGAGACGTTTTTGAATTCAATAATTGGTTTTTTCAATTGTCATTTATTCCTTCTTTTTCATAGATTAACAGATCAGGGCTCTGTCAGGCCGCTACTACCTCGTGTAGGAGATTGAACTGCCTACATACATCTTCACTAACGATAGGCTTTCACCCCTTTACAATGGTGGTTATAGCAGCAACTTTTCTACCCCAACCTTATTCTTTCTCACCCAAGATACGAACTTCTCGCTCTAAGGTAACACCTGAGTGTTCCTTGACTTTTTCAATAACAGATTGGATCAAGTCCTCGTAGTCTTTCGCTGTTCCGTCAGCAACATTGATCATGAAACCGGCATGCTTTTCAGATACTTCCACACCACCGATACGATAGCCTTTCAAGCCAGCCTCTGAAATCAACTGTCCTGCAAAATGCCCCACTGGTCGCTTAAAGACTGAACCACAAGATGGGTATTCTAATGGTTGTTTGAGTTCACGTAGGTGCGTCAAGCGGTCCATTTCTTGCTTGATAACCTGATGATTCCCTGGAGATAGGGCAAATTTAGCTGACAAGACAATAGCCCCAGAATCCTGAATAGCTGAATGACGGTAACCAAAAGCCAAGTCCTTGACTGACAAGGTCTCGATTTCCCCTTCCTTGGTCAAAATTTGACAAGACTGCAAGATATGAGCAATCTCTCCTCCATAGGCACCCGCATTCATAAAGACAGCTCCTCCGATGCTTCCAGGAATCCCACAAGCAAACTCAAAACCAGTCAAACTATGACGGAGGGCAATACGTGTTGTTTCGATCAAGTTCGCTCCTGCTTCCGCTTCAATGGTATAGCCATCAACTGAAACGTTATTAAGCTTATCGCACAAGATGACAAAACCACGGATTCCACCTTCACGAACGATGATATTACTAGCATTTCCTAGCACCATCCAAGGAATATTCTCTTGATTGGCAAATTGGACGACACGGGCCATCTCATAGCGATTGCGTGGCAAAACTAGATAATCCGCTCGACCTCCTACCTTGGTATAGGTATAGGTCTTCAAAGGTTCCTTAAAACGAATATCGATTCCTTCTAGGATTTCAAGCATTTTTTCTTTTACTGACATGTCACTCTTCCTTTTTCAAAATTCATTCCATTATACCATTTTTAGAGACATTTGACGACCATAAAAAGAGCTTGTTTTATCCTTACATAAAAAAAGAGGTCTCCCCTCTTTTTATGATTTTTTCCAAAATGTAAATTTTGTCAGCCAGATAAAGACTAAAAGTTCTACGAGAAGAACAAACTCAACTAGAAGCGGATTCGCAATCCAGCCCACTTGAGATAGAGCTGGAGCTAAGTCGAACAAGGCATGTAATCCATAGGCAGCAACGAGATAAATCCATTTCTTTTGACGGACACTTTGATAGACCCAGACAGTAAGGCTAATTTGGAGAACCAGAGCAAGGACACGCTCAACTCCTAGTAGATAGATCTGCCATACAGAAAGAGACTGGACCGTTTCGAGCGTAGATTTTGGAAGGAGATTGGCTACATCAGTATTTGAAGACTGGATGAGTGAAAAGAGAATCAACAAACTGATCAAACTTCCCATTCCGAGATAGAGCATCTCTAATCCCCCATGTCCCAAACCATAAGCCAAAGCATCTCGATCTTCTAGCCTTCTCTTTTTCTCCAACCATTTAAAAAAGACAAGACGAGCCGTTTCCTCAAAGAGGGCCGCCATGGCGATTCCATAAAGGACGTATAAGAAAGGCTGCTCCTGCATGAGCGGAATGGTTCCATCCTTTTGCGGATGGAGTACCAGAAGGTGAACCATCTTTTCTAACACTTGAGAAGAAACAAAAAATGCGATTGCCCCCAAGCCCATCACTGCAAGAGAGATTTTAAACCGTTTTTTGGCATACCAAGTTCCGCTTACTAGAATGAGAACTAAAGCGATCATGGTGAGGATAATATGTACTGTCATCTTTTTCTCCTATTCTGACTTATCAATATCTTTCTTCATCTCGTCAACATTAAATTTGGCAAATAAATACTGGCGATCTTGGACTGGAAAACGTTGGTCCAACTGGTCGACTGCCCCAACCTCGATCATTCCTTCTTTGATAACAAAGTCCATCACATGCCCACCAAAGGTCAAATCATCTGAGATGAAATGTAAATGGTAGCCTGCAACACTCACTCCATGGAAAATCTCTGGTGTCCAAAATCCAACAATGGTTCCCGATACATTTTCACGGCTATATTCAGGTTGGTGAGTCGCTACATCAGCAAACTTGGTATCAGGTGTGGATTTGGGAATCATCCGCACATGCATTTGTGAAAATTCGCCATGAATCTTGATGGAGCGAAAAAGATTTTCCCCATCATAGTAGGACTCAATTCGTTTTTCCAATTCCTTATCTGTCATCTCAAAGCGCTGACGAAAAATCACTTCTGCCTGATGAGGGACCACTGCTGCATAGGGAATAAGAGCATCCGTTGCCACCTCAACGATTTCAGGCGTTTGACCAGACCCCTTGGCTTGATAAGCCTTGCCATCAAGGACAATCAACTCCCCATCAATCGAATCCAAAGTTCCCAAGCCGAGGTCACCATGTTCCAGCAATTCTCCTACTGTCATGGTTCCACCATAGAGACCTGCCATTAGGGCACCTAAAGTATTGTATTGAAATAATTTAACCGGTTCCTGCACTTTTCTATCCATTCTCTTTCTTATCTTCTGTTCAATGAATCATCATACTTTCTAAGTATACCACATTTGCTCCTAGTTGTGAAAGGGGGAATGTTTTTCCCATTGCAAAGGAGGCAAAAAAAAGGTACAATGTAACAAAATCAACGGAGGTCTGGAATGAAGAAAGAAAGTAAATACCAAGCAGTCGTTTCCTTTCTAAAAAAGGGGATTGAATCAGGAAAATTCCCAACAGGTAGCCGGCTTCCCTCTATCCGTCAACTGAGCCAAGACTTCCACTGTAGCAAGGACACTATCCAACGAGCCCTACTGGAATTACGCCATGAACAATACCTCTATGCCAAGCCCCAAAGTGGCTATTATGTTCTGGAACAGGGCCAGCACCAAGACTTGGAAATCGAAGTCACTGACGAACATGCCAGTGCCTATGACGACTTCCGACTCTGCGTCAACGAAACCCTGATAGGCCGAGAAAACTACCTATTCAACTACTATGACAACCAAGAAGGCCTTGAGGAACTCAGACAATCTGTCCATCAACTCCTCTTTGACCAAGCCCTCTACTGCAAACCCGATCAACTGGTTCTAACTTCTGGCACCCAGCAAGCTCTCTTTATCCTTTCTCAGATTGACTTCCCTAGCAAAGGAGAGGAGATTCTAGTTGAACAACCGACTTACCACCGAATGAACCGCCTCTTGGTCGCTCAGGGATTGGCCTACCAGACCATTGAACGCCGTATTGATGGCATTGACCTTGAAGAACTGGAAAAACAGTTCAAATCTGGGAAAATCAAGTTTTTCTATACCATTCCTCGCTTCCACTATCCTCTCGGCCATTCCTATTCTGATCAGGAAAAAAGGGCTATTCTGGATCTAGCAAACCAGTATGGTGTTTACATCGTAGAGGATGACTATCTAGGGGATTTAGACCCTAAAAAAGGGCAGACCTTCCACTATCTGGACACTGAGGATCGCGTCATTTATATCAAGTCCTTCTCAACCAGTCTCTTTCCAGCCCTTCGTATTACCGCTCTCATTCTCCCAAATGCCCTAAAAGATGCCTTTGTTTCCTACAAAAATATCCTGGACTATGACAGCAATCTCATCATGCAAAAGGCTCTTTCTCTTTACATCGATAGCCAGTTATTTGAAAAAAATCGACTGGATCGATTGACCCTTCAAGAGAACTATCAGGCTCGGATAAAGAAAGTGCTTGAAGAAAACACCTGTCCCTTGCCCCACTATCCTCTACACGATGGCCTTTTGCTTGATTTGAGACACTATCCTAAGATTGCCAGTTTAAAACACAGCTCACTCAAACTAGACTTTTTTGAGAAGGCTTATTTGGACGCCTGTCCTTATCAGTTTGCCAAAGTCACTCTTGAAAATCTAGAAGAGCTATTAGAATACATAAAAGCAGAGTTGGATTAAAGTCCAACTCTGCTCTTTTCTTATTGTTCAACTTCTGTTAGTTTCGCTGCCTTTTCAAGATAAGTTTGATAGGTTCCGTCATCTTTCAGTTTTTGGATAACCTTATCGACTACTGCTTTCAAGTCTGACTGATCCTTCTTAATAGCAACAGCATTTGCTTCGCCATCTTTCATTGTCAAGTTAACAGATGCAACGACAAGGTCTGAGTTTTTACCTGCGTAGCTAAGAGCAACTGGTTCATCCATATGAACAGCATCCACTTTTCCAGCCTGCAACTCATTGACTGCTTCCCCCATATTGGTCAAGGATGTCAACTGGGCATTTGGCAATTGTTCCTTGACCATGGTTTCTGGAACAGTTCCCTTTTGAGCTGCGATATTGGCACTTGCGAGGCTTGAAAGATCCTTGTATTTGTCTAAATCGGCTTTTCTAACCAAGAAGCTCATTTTGTTTTCATAGTAAGGGATTGAAAAGTCAAAGACTTCCTTTCTCTCATCTGTAGCACTAATACCTGCAATGGCCAAGTCAGCCTTTCCAGTTTGAAGGCTAGTCAAGACATTGTCAAAACTCATGCTAGAGATTTCAAGCTTCACTCCAAGTTCATCCGCAATCGCTTGAGCCATATCAATATCTGCTCCAACTACCTGGTTTTTACCATCTACCAAGGCTTGGAATTCAAACGGTGCATAGTCTGGGCTGGTCGCAACGACTAGCTTTCCTTTTTGTTTAATAGCGTCCACAGCAGACTGGGAACTATCTGTTCCTGACTGGCAAGCTACTAAAACCACACTGGCAAGCATGCTACACACAACTAATATCCATTTCTTGAATTTCATAAATAAACGACCTTTCTGTTAATTCTGAATAATTATAACTCTTTTAAAAATAGTTGTCAACCCTTTTAAAGATTTTGATTGTAAAACAATTCTTTTCATAAAAAGAAGACTGATTTATTTTAATCAGCCTTTTCTTCTGTATATTTAAACCGTTTCTTATAGTTCGACAATCTTACCCGTTTCAAAGTAAACAACCCATTCACAGATATTTTTTGCGTAGTCTCCGATACGTTCCAAGAAAGAAATGACCTGGAAGTAATCACGGCCTGTAACGATAGCTTCAGGATTTTTCCTAATTTCTTCTGTAGCCAAATCACGGATGCTATCAAAGTAATGGTTGATTTTTTCATCCATAGCCGCTACTTCGTAGGCTTGATCCACAGAACCGTTGAGATAGAGATCTAGAGCTGCTTCGACGAAGTTTTTCACGTCGCGTCCCATCTTTTTGATTTCTTCTTCAACAGAAGGGATACGTTGCTCCCCCTTCATACGAATAGTCGCCTCAGCGATAGACACTGCATGATCTCCCATGCGTTCCACGTCTGAAACTGCCTTGAGAACGGTCAAGACGGTACGAAGGTCTTGCGAAACAGGTTGTTGGAGGGCAATCATTTCAAATGATTTCTTTTCCAACTTCACTTCATATTCATTAACTTCTGCATCGTCTTCGATGACTTCTTTTGCCAAATCACGGTCATGCGTAACAAAGGCACGCACTGTACGATTGATCTGCGAGAGCACTTCTTGTCCCATAGCATAGAACTGGTTGTGCAATTTCTCCAAATCTTCTTCAAATTGAGATCGTAACATCATTCAACTCCTTATCCAAATTTTCCTGTAATATAATCTTCTGTTTCCTTGTTTTGCGGGTCTAGGAACATCTTCTTCGTATCGTTAAACTCGATTAAATCCCCATCTAGGAAAAATCCTGTTTTATCAGAGATACGAGAGGCCTGTTGCATCGAACGCGTTACCAAGAGCATGGTGTATTTATCCTTCAGACCATACAAGGTTTCCTCAATCTTACCTGCAGAAATAGGATCCAAAGCTGAAGTTGGTTCATCTAAGAGGATGATTTTTGGACTGGTTGCTAAGACACGAGCAACACAAACACGTTGTTGTTGTCCACCAGAGAGACCAATGGCCGAATCATGCAAACGATCCTTTACTTCATCCCAGATAGAAGCACGTTGCAAGGCCTTTTCTACTGCTTCATCAAAAACATGTTTATCCTTAACCCCATTGATACGTAGACCATAGACAACATTTTCGTAGATAGACATAGGGAAGGGATTGGGTTGTTGAAAGACCATACCAATTTCCTTACGCAATTCAACCGTATCAGTACGGGGGCTGTAGATATTGTGACCATTATAGACCACTGATCCAGTTGTTGTCACCTCAGGATTTAGATCGCCCATGCGGTTGATGGCTTTGAGCAGGGTGGACTTTCCTGATCCAGAAGGACCAATCAAGGCTGTTATTTCCTTAGGTTGGAAAGAAAGGGAAACACTATTCAAGGCCTTCTTTTTATTGTAATAAACGGACAGGTCTGACACCTGTAAAATCGCTTCTGACATACCGTTTCCTTTCTAACCAAAGTGTCCCGTTACATAGTCATTGGTTGACTGTAACTTAGCATTTTGGAAAATATTGGATGTCTTATCATACTCAATCAAATCACCCAAGTAGAAAAATCCTGTGTAGTCACTTGCACGCGCAGCCTGCTGCATACTGTGGGTAACGATGATGATGGTAAAGTCCTTCTTCAATTCCAACATGGTTTCTTCCAGCTGGGCTGTCGCAATCGGATCCAAGGCTGACGCCGGTTCATCCATCAAAAGGATATCTGGCTTGACAGAGATGGCGCGAGCGATACAGAGACGTTGCTGCTGACCTCCAGAAAGCATCAAGGCTGATTTGTGGAGGTCATCTTTGACCTGATCCCATAGGGCAGCCTGTCTTAGAGAGGTTTCTACAATTTCATCAAGGACTTTCTTGTCCTTAACACCTGCACGTTCATGAGCAAAAGTGATGTTGCGGTAAATAGACTTGGCAAATGGATTTGGACGTTGGAAGACCATTCCGATATGCTTGCGCATCTCATAGACATTGATTTCTGGACGGTTGACGTCAATCCCTCGGTAGAGGATTTGACCTGTGACCTTGGCAATATCAATGGTATCATTCATCCGATTGAGACTGCGAAGATAGGTAGATTTCCCAGATCCAGAAGGACCAATCAAGGCTGTAATTTTATTTTTTTCAAATTGCATATCGATGCCCTTGATGGATTCATTTTTACCGTAGTAAACATGTAAATCCTTGGTAGAGAGGGCCACTTTTTCTTCAGGGAAGGTGATGATATGCTTTTCATCCCAGTTATATTTTGACATGGCTTCTCCTTTAGGCAGCGGTTAATTTCTTGTGTAAATAGCTTCCGAGTTTGCGTGCTCCAAAGTTAAAAATCAAGATAAAGATGAGGAGCACGGCGGCAGAACCAGCTGATACAATGGTAGCATCAGGAATGGTTCCTTCACTGTTGACCTTCCAGATGTGGACAGCCAAGGTTTCTGCTTGTCGGAAGATTGAGATAGGGCTGGTAACACTGAGGATATTCCAGTTAGACCAGTCAAGGGCTGGAGCGGATTGTCCTGCAGTATAGATAAGAGCGGCGGCCTCACCAAAGATACGACCAGATGCCAAAACAACACCCGTTACGATACCTGGAAGAGCTTCTGGAATGACAACATGAACTACAGTCTCCCAACGAGAAATTCCAAGGGCCAGACCAGCCTCACGTTGTGTATGGTGAACGTGTTTTAAACTGTCCTCAACATTTCGAGTCATCTGAGGGAGGTTAAAGACTGTCAGGGCCAAGGCACCTGAAATGATTGAAAATCCATACTCAAACTGGACTACAAAGATCAAGTAACCAAAGAGACCCACAACGACTGATGGTAGAGAAGACAAAATCTCAATACAGGTACGAATAAAATTGGTCACAGGTCCTTTTTTGGCATACTCAGCGAGGAATACACCAGCCCCCATAGATAGCGGAACAGAAATAATCAAGGTAATGACCAAAAGGAAGAAGGAATTATAGAGCTGAATCCCGATACCCCCACCTGCTTGATAAGAGGAAGATTTCCTTGTCAAGAAGGACCAAGAGATATGTGGTAACCCTCTCACCAAGATATAGAGAATCAAGGATGCCAAGATGGCAACGATGATACCCGCGATGGTATAGAGGACAGCTGTTGCAAGTTTATCTAATTTCTTAGCGTGCATAGTTTTTCTTTCCTCTTTCTTTCGTAATCAATTTAATCACACTGTTGAAGGCTAAACTCATCAAGAGCAAGACTAGGGCCAGTGACCAGAGAACGTTATTATCAACCGTTCCCATGACGGTATTTCCGATACCCATAGTCAATACAGATGTCAAGGTCGCAGCTGGTGTTGTTAGCGAGGTTGGGATAACTGCTGAGTTTCCGACCACCATCTGAATAGCAAGGGCTTCACCGAAGGCACGCGCCATCCCAAAGACCACTGCAGTGAAAATACCTGAACGTGCTGCTTTCAAGGTCACACGCCAGATGGTTTGCCAACGAGTGGCTCCCATAGCTAAACTGGCTTCACGGTAATGACGAGGAACAGCACGCAAGCTGTCTGTTGTCATAAAGGTTACAGTTGGTAGGATCATGACAAAGAGAACGAAAATCCCTGACAAGATCCCAAAACCAGTTCCACCAAAGATGCTACGAACAAAAGGCACCACAACTTGCAAACCGATAAATCCATAGACGACTGAAGGAATACCGACGAGAAGTTCAATGGCTGGTTGCAAAATCTTTGCACCCTTTGGTGAGACTTCTGTCATAAAGACTGCAGCTCCGATAGCGAAGGGTGTTGCGATGAGGGCTGATAAAATCGTCACAATAAAGGAACCCAAAATCATTGGAAGGGCACCAAATTGTTTCCCTGAAGGATTCCAAGTTTGTCCAAAGAGGAAATCAAAGATGTTGACCCCATTGA
>CAUQPD010000007.1:0-41397 GCA_963519935.1 uncultured Streptococcus sp. | reverse complement strand
TTTTTCATACAAGTATTTATTCTTTCCTATCTATTTTATTATATTTTCACAAAAAAAGCGATTGTTTCCTTCACAATCGCCTCTTTCCTTATTGAACCCATTCGCCATTATAGTTGACGTAGTAGCCATCTACGGTAGTATTCACCGCCAAAGCACCTGAGCTATAAGCATAGTACCATTTACCATTGACCTGGAACCAGCCTGTCTTCATATCTCCATTACTTGCATGTAGATAATACCAAGTCGAACCTTCTTGATACCAACCAGTCGCCATTGCTCCTGATGAACGGAGATAGTACCATTTATTACCAAGATGTTGCCAACCTGTTTGCATGATGCCAGTTGTTGGATCTAAGTAGTACCATGGAGCAGGTTTGCTTCTATCAATGCCAAAAGTAACATGGAAATCTTGAGTCCAACCCTTAGCAACTTCACCAATTGGTAGTGGATTGTAAGAATCATCGCCAGAAATTCCTAGCTTATTTAAATAATACCAATTGCCGTCTTCATAAGTCCAGCCAGTCTTTACAGCATAATTATTATCAAAATAATAAGTTCTCTTTTCAGCAGATGGAGTATATTGTTCACCGTATACTTTTCCTGTATTTTCAGACGTTTTTGCCTCTAGTACTTGTTTATCTGTTTGTTCTAGCAAAGCACCATCTTGTCCAAAATAGTACCACTTCTGTTGAAGGCCAATTTCTAAGACTGGACGATTATTAAATAAATTATCACGATAACCTGTTCCATGAATTTCTACGTATTGCCAACCGACAACCATCTCTCCTCTATCACCAAAATAGTAAGTTTTACCGTCTATTTTATGCCAATAGATTGCTTTATGATCATCTTTTACATAATATTTTCTATTATCCTTATCAACAAATTGGCCACCTGTGGTATCCGCAAATACAGTATTTGTAGCTAGCAAACCAAAGAAAAATGTTGCTAGTGCGACTTGCATCATTTTTTTCAAAAGCTTCATTTGTATCTCCTCCAAGATTAAATCCACTCACCAGATGAACCAAAGTTATAAACTTTACCATCGATAGTTTGGCTACCTGTAACCATTGCTCCATTTGAATTGAGATAATACCAGTTTCCATTTACTTTGGTCCAACCTGTCTTCATATCTCCATTACTTGCATTTAGGTAGTACCAAGTTGAACCGTCTTTCACCCAACCAGTTGCCATAGCTCCTGATGAACGGAGATAGTACCACTTGTTACCAAGATATTGCCAGCCTGTTTTCATATCGCCATTTTCAGCATCTAAATAGTACCAAGTTGAGCCTTCCTGATACCAGCCAGTTGTCATAGCTCCTGATGAACGGAGGTAGTACCACTTATTGCCAATTTGCTTCCAACCAGTTTGCATAATGCCAGTTGTTGCATCGAGATAATACCAAGTTGAATCATCGTTTATCCAATCTGCACGTCTTTCACCACCAATATAGTTTTCTCCATTAATTTCCGTTTTAGCTAGATAATACCAATTAGACTGGTCATAAAGCCAACCTGTCTCTAAAGAATGATTTTGATTAAAGTAATAGTTCGTGTAAAAACTCTTCTCTTCTTTATCTTCCGGATTTGTACGTTTTTCCCCATACTTTCTTCCAACACTGTCTTTAGTTTTAACCTCTAATGCTTTCCAACCAACAAACTCTTGTAGCACTCCATTTTTATCGAAGTAGTACCACTCTGACTTTGGAAAACCTTCTAATCTGATACCATTTGGGTAAGGACCAATTGTACTACCTTTAGATGGAAACGGGATATATTGCCAGCCGACAACCATCTCTCCAGATAGAGGATCAAAATAATAGTACTTCCCATCAATCACTCGCCAGTAGGTTTCTTTGAGGTCCCCCTTCTTGTAGTAGGTTCTACCATTTTCTTGGACAAATTGCCAGCCTTCTGAATCAGCATCATCCGCCAATACGGTATTTGTCGCTAGCAAAGCAAAGAAAAAGACTGCTAGAGCAACTTGCAACATTTTTTTCAAAAAATTCATTAGATCTTCCTCCATAACTGATTGTAGCAAAGACCTGACTGTATGTCAATATATAGAAACTTCTCAAAAAAAGCAGTTACATAACTGCAACTGCTTTTCTATTCTTGCATGGTGTAACCAACACCACGCACGGTTTTAATGTAGCTTTTTTGACCTTTTACATCAAGCTTGCTACGTAGATAACGGATATAAACATCCACGATATTGGTTTCTGTCGCACTTTCATACTTCCAGACACTTTCCAACAACTGCTCACGAGTCAGAACTTTCTTGCTTCCCATAAGAGTGGCCAAAAGGTCATACTCACGACGCGTCAGAGCAATCATCTCCTCGCCACGATAAACGGTATGATGTTCTACATCCATACGCAGATTGCGGTAAGACGTTGGAACCTTCATCTGACTACAGTGTTGGTCAATGAAGTCCCGACCTCGGAAAATCGCTGAAATACGAGCCACTAGATTATCAATAATCACTGGCTTATAGATGTAAGAAACGGCGAAGCGCTGGATTGTCTCAATCTGGTCTTGCAATTCTTCGCGATGGTCCAAGACCATGATCACTGAGGCAGGTTTTGTCCGACTCAGCCTCTCTGCAAAATCCTGGGCCGTCATATCCCCCAGACGAGCATTCAGTAAAATCAAGTCATAATCTGTCTGGAGAGCCATGGAGAGGGCTTTTTGCCCCTCCTCGACCAGATCAACACGGTATTGCTCTTTTTGGAGTTCCAGACTGAGAAAATGAGCGAGATTTCGTTCTTTCTCAAGTAATAAAATCCGTTTCCCCATGGCAGACCTACTTATTTTTCGTCATACCAAGAGTAGTGGAATGTTCCTTCTTTGTCTTTACGTTGGTAAGTGTGGGCACCAAAGTAGTCACGTTGCGCTTGGATCAAGTTAGCTGGAAGGTCAGCTGAACGGTAGCTATCAAAGTAAGTAATAGCTGCTGAGAAGGTTGGTACTGGTACACCAGCTTGAACAGCAAGAGCTACGATATCACGCACTGCTTGTTGGTACTTGGCAGTGACATCCAAGAAGTATTCATCCAAGAGAAGGTTTGCAAGGTCTGCATCACGGTTGTAGGCATCTGTGATCTTTTGCAAGAAACGAGAACGGATGATACAGCCATCACGCCAGATAGATGCGATGTCCGCAAATGGCAAGTTCCAGTTATTTTCTTTAGAAGCCACACGCAATTGGGCAAAACCTTGTGCGTATGAGATGATTTTTGAGAAGTAAAGGGCTTGACGGATCTTTTCAATCAACTCAGCCTTGTCTCCTTCAAACTTGAAGGTAGCTGGTTTTGGAAGCACCTTGCTAGCATGTACACGCTCTTCTTTGTATGTAGAGATGTAACGCGCAAATACTGACTCAGTGATGAGTGACAATGGCACACCAAGGTCAAGAGCTGATTGGCTAGTCCATTTACCAGTTCCCTTGTTGCCTGCAGCATCAAGGATATAGTCTACGATTGGTCCATCTTGACCTTCATAATCTTTACGGCTCAAGATATCAGCTGTGATTTCGATCAAGTAGCTGTCCAACTCACCCTTGTTCCACTCAGTAAAAATTTCTGCCATGTCTTCTGCAGAAAGGCCAAGCAAGTGTTGCATGAGGTCGTAGCTTTCTGCGATCAATTGCATGTCACCATACTCGATACCGTTGTGGACCATTTTCACATAGTGACCAGCTCCATCAGGACCGATGTAAGTCACACATGGTTTGCCATCTTCTGGTGCTTTAGCTGAGATTTCTTCGAGAACATCCGCAACCAATTCGTAGGCTTCTTTTTGTCCACCTGGCATGATAGAAGGACCTTCAAGGGCACCTTTTTCACCACCAGAAACCCCAGTACCGATAAAGTTGATGCCTGAGTTTGCCAATTCTTCATTACGACGGATGGTATCTTTGTAGAAAGTGTTTCCTCCGTCGATCAAGATATCACCCTTGTCAAGGTGTGGAAGAAGGGCTTGGATAGTTGCATCTGTACCAGGTCCAGCTTGAACCATCAGCATGATACGACGAGGTTTTTCGATTGAGTTTACAAAGCTTTCCACGTCATAGCTTGGCACAAAGTTCTTTTCAGGATGGCAAGCAATTACGTCTTCTGTTTTTTCTTTACTACGGTTGTAAATGGCAACTGTATAGCCACGAGATTCGATATTTAGGGCAAGGTTACGACCCATTACGGCCATACCTACGACACCAAAGTTAGCTTTTGTCATGTGACACTCCTCTTGTTTAATATGTTTTATTTTATCATTTTTACCTATGAAAGGAAAGAATTTTGTAACGGTCTCCTAGTAGTCCAAGTCATCAGCGTGACCAGAACCGTTCCCTACAAAGTAACCCGTCTTACAGTTAAGGGTGAAGAGATAGGTTCCATCTGGTTTATAGAGGTTGTAATAACCATTTCCGTTTACGATATTGACACGTTCTAGGATATATTGATTTCCAGTGATATAGCCACGAGCACGTGATGTTGCTAGGACTTGTTCCAATACACCATCCGCAAAGGTCCAAGCAGGGTTGTTGCTATCGTCTACAGATGATTGGTTGTACGGTACACGACTAGCACTTCTTTGAAGATTAACCCCATCGCCAGACAAACCACCATTTGTATCTCTAGCTGGTGCCGTAGTGCTTGTAGAAGGTGTCGTACTACTTGCATTGCTTTCTGTTGCTGAACTTGAGCTTGCTTGACTCGTGCTAGAGCTTGAACTTGAGCTGGAAGCACTGGTTTGTTGGCTCTTGCCAAGACTAATGGCCTTATCCAAGAGTTTGTCTAGTTCTGTGTTCCCAGTCTTGATTTCTGTAAACTTAGCGTCTGCTTTGGCTTTCGCATTGGTATCCAAGACACCGTCAGTGATTGCTGGACTTTCAAAGAGGGCATTAACATCTTGAATGGCCTTGATTTGAGTTGCTAGGCTATCATATCTTGACTTAGCTAGTGTATAATCACGGCTACCTTCTAACTTATCTAGCAAGGTTTTCAGTTGGCTCAATTTATCAAACTGGCTGTTTTTCAGAGCTGTCTTATTGGCATCCGTATAGAAAGTATCATAGAAATCATTGAAGTCTTTCAAAGCTGTTTGCGTCCCTTGATCATCCGAAGAGGCTGCTTGAGAAGACTGGATTTCTTGGTTTGAACGAGATACTTGACGGTAGACATAATATGTTCCAGCAAGCACAAGGATTGCAGCTACTACTGAAGCAATGATGATGACACCTTTCTTCTTAGAACCTGTTTCAGGTTCTGTTTGAGCCGAACGTGATAGAGGTGTATAAATCTCCTCTTCTTGTTCCTCGTTTATTTCCTTGGGCTCTGTTTCTGTTAAAACGAGAGGCTCTATTTCAGCATTTTCTTCATCTTGAAGTGGAGGAACAAACTGAGTAGTCTCTTCATTTTCTATCTCTTCAATAGATTCCTCAGCAACCACGTCTGAATCGTCTACCTGATCAGAAGGTTCACTTGATTCACGAACTTCTTGGATCATTTCCTCTAGGTTTTGAGTAGAAGCTAGCTCTTCTTTTTTAAACTGACGAGTTTCAAACTTGTCGGCTTCGATTTCTTCACGGTGCTGTTTGATGTATTTGTCTAAGATACTGTCCTCAGGCAATACTCCTGCTTCAACCTCTTCATTCTTACGAATGACTTGACCAACAGTCAAGTCTTTTGCTTCGTCAAAGTCGAATTGTGGTTCTTGATGTCCTTTTTTATGACGGTCACGTCTTTTCTTACTCATGAGTTCACCTTTCTATTTTACCTCTTGGCGTTTGACACGCTGACCAAAGTATTGATACAAATCCACTTTTAAGGTCCCGTTATAGAGTTTTCGTTTTTTGTCAGCTGGACTTCCGTACTTGCTTTCAAAAGCTTCGTCACTCGTCAGGATAAACTTACTCCACGTTTTCAGTGGTGCAAAGACTTGTCCCATCTCAGCATAGAGCTTGGTAACTCCTGCATCATCAGACAAACGTTCCCCATATGGTGGATTGGAAATGATAACGCCATTAATCTTGTCAGTGCGCAAGTCCTGTACCCGCATTTGCTTAAAGGTGATATCACCTGCGACACCTGCTGCTTGAGCATTTGCCTTGGCAATTTCCACCATGCGAGCATCTATATCACAGCCCATAATGTCCAGTTCCAGTTCACGATCAATTTTCTTAGCCGCCTCTGTGCGAACTTCCTGGATTAACCGATCGCTGACCCAGTTCCATTCCTCAAATGCAAAGGAACGTCGAAGTCCTGGCGCCATCTTTCTGGCAATCATAGCCGCCTCGATACAGAAAGTTCCTGACCCACAGGTCGGATCAATCAAGGGCTTGTCCGGATACCAGCTAGATAGTTGCAAAATGGCTGCGGCCATATTTTCCTTGATAGGCGCTCCACCCTTTTCCGTACGATAACCACGTTTAAAAAGGCTAGAACCTGTCGTGTCAATCATGACAGTTGCCACATCTTTCAGGATAGATACCTCAATCTTAAACTCGGGACCAGTTTCCATCAAGGGAACTCCTTCTGGACGGGCATAGTGTTTTTGTAATTTCTTCACAACAGCCTTCTTAGAAATAGCCTGAACACTGGGTTCGTTGTGGAGTTTAGACTTGACACATTTTGCCTTTGATATCGGGAAACGTGCTCCTAGAGGGAGATAGTTTTCCCAATCTAGAGCAAAAACACCTTGAAAAAGCTCTTCAAAAGTCTTAGCTGGAAAACTTCCGACTACAATCTTGATGCGATCCGCCGCGCGAAGCCAAAGGTTGGTCTCAATGATTGCCTTCACATCTCCTTGAAAGCGAACACGCCCATTTTCAACCTGGCAATCATAACCAAGGTCTCGCACCTCACGTCCAACGACAGCCTCAAGACCCGCCGCAGCAGTTGCGATTAAATTAAATTGTTCTTTCATTTCTAGTCTTGCAAGACCTTTCTCTTGTTCACTTTAAAAAATGAGGTTGAGAAAGATTTCTCAGCCCCAACCTATATGCAATTTTCTATAAGCCATGTTTTGTTCCAGAAGTGACTAGGACCACTTCCTTCGATAATCATCTGTCTACCGCTAACAGCATAAATCTGCTAGCAGTCAGAGTACTACGTTCGTTTCCGTGCACTCCATGCCCCGACCAAAATTTGGGTTGCTAGCTTGAGGGGTTTACCGCGTTCCACTCTCTCTGTTTCCAGAAAGACTCCGTCACTGTGGCACTTTCAAGCCTACTCTGACCTATCCAAGGACTTAGCCATTTCGACTGCCGTAACGATTTCTCGTCCCTAGGCTTATGGTTTCGCCTAGCACAAACACTACAGGCATCACAGCCTGTGCTAGCATGGACTTTCCTCATGAAAAGAGAACCTCTTCACGCGATTATCCAAAAATTGCACTCATTCCTTAGTCAATTATAAATCTTGGTTGTCTAAGATTTGCTTACCAAATACTTCTTTTTCGAGACGATTTAAGCGTTTCAAAATATCAAAGTTTGTCATTGAGGTAGAAGCTGTTACTTCAATAGAGTCTGGTTGAGTTGGCGCTACCTGTGGTTTATGAGATAATTCTTCCTTCAAATCAGCAATCTCTTGACGAAGGGATTTGACCAAAGCTGCGTAGGTTTCATAATCCTTAATCACATCATCTAGGAATTCATCTACCTCTGCTTTGCTGTATCCACGTACTTCACGTCCGAAGTCTTGTTCAAAAATATCTTTTGCTGAAAATATAATACTTGCCATGTCTCTCTCCATTCTGGGTTACTAGTATTATTATATAAAAAAAGACAAGTAAAAATCAAGGTCAAAGGCTTACTTTTCAGAAAAATTTTCTACTATTTCATTCAAGTCCTCAAATGTTAATCTTCTTGTAACATAGTCCGCTTGATTTTTCATCATTTGGTAAAAATATCGTAACTTGGTTTCCTTTTCTTCGTCGTAAAAAAGATAGCAAGTATCTGTATTCTCCAGCAGAAATTTCTGATAATCACGCAGTTGCCCCTTGTGCTCATATTGTGGATAGGCATATTTGACAAAGTCAACCTGCTTGAACTCACTCAATTTCGCTTGATTTGCTTCATTCCAATTACTGCCATGGGTTTCAAAATCAAAAATGGTCGCCAGCTGAAATCCATAGTCTGCTTTCATGTCTTTCGCCACCTGAAGCGCCCAGTACTCAAAGCCCAAGGTCCCTGTAAAGACAAGCCAGTTCACCCCATCCTCTGCTAGACGTTCCAGGTCTCTCCGAATGGCTGTTTTGATAATATCAACGCGAATATCCTTGTCATTAAAGAGACCAAGGTCGAAGGCTGAATAGCCTAAAATCAAGGCTGATGTCATTTTTAACCCTTTCTTTGTAAATTTATGATATAATAGAGTGATGTTATTGTACCAATAAGGAGAATTATGGTCAACTATCCACATAAAATTTCATCACAAAAAAGACAAGCACCCCTGTCACAAACTAAAAATTTCGCAAATCGGGGAATGTCTTTTGAAAAGATGATCAATGCTACGAACGACTACTATTTGTCGCATGGGTTAGCTGTTATTCATAAGAAACCGACTCCCATCCAAATCGTACGTGTCGACTATCCCCAACGAAGTCGTGCCAAGATCGTTGAAGCCTACTTTAGACAAGCCTCAACTACTGACTATTCAGGGGTTTATGATGGATACTACATCGACTTTGAAGCAAAGGAAACCAGGCAAAAACATGCGATACCGATGAAGAATTTTCATCTCCATCAGATCCAGCATATGGAACAAGTCCTTGCCCAGCAAGGAATCTGCTTTGTACTCCTTCACTTTTCTTCTCAGCAAGAAACCTACTTATTGCCGGCTATTGACCTCATCCGTTTCTATCATCAAGATAAGGGACAGAAGTCAATGCCACTTGGATATATTCGAGAAAATGGATATAGGATTGAGCCTGGTGCCTTTCCTCAAATTCCCTACCTCGACATTATCAAAGAACATTTACTAGGTGGTAAAACAAGATGAACAAACAAACTTTTCTGCGAATAGCTAAGTATGTCAGTATCAGTCTCTTAACTGTATTTATCGCAGCTGTAATGCTTGGTGGAGGTCTCTTCCTCTACTATGTTAGCAAGGCTCCCGAACTTTCTGAAAGTAAACTAGTTGCTACAACGTCAAGTAAGATCTATGATAGCAATGACGAGCTTATCGCTGATCTTGGATCGGAACGTCGAGTCAATGCCCAAGCAAACGAAATACCGACCGATTTGGTCAACGCTATTGTTTCGATTGAGGACCATCGCTTCTTTAATCACCGAGGAATCGACACGATCCGTATCCTAGGTGCTACCCTACGAAACCTTCGTGGTGGTGGAGGTCTGCAAGGAGCTTCCACCTTGACACAGCAGTTGATCAAGTTAACCTATTTCTCTACGTCAACTTCTGATCAAACTCTTTCTCGTAAGGCTCAGGAAGCTTGGTTAGCCGTTCAGTTAGAACAAAAAGCGACTAAACAAGAGATCTTGACCTACTACATCAACAAGGTTTACATGTCAAACGGTAATTACGGAATGCAGACAGCTGCCCAAAGTTACTATGGCAAGGATCTCAAAGATCTAAGTATTCCTCAACTGGCTCTCCTTGCTGGTATGCCTCAGGCTCCAAACCAGTATGATCCATACTCGCATCCAGAAGCTGCTCAAGAACGTCGTAATCTCGTCCTCTCTGAGATGAAGGGGCAAGGTTACATTTCAGCTGAGCAATATGAAAAAGCGATTAATACTCCGATTACAGATGGACTTCAAAGTCTAAAATCAGCTAATAGTTATCCTCCATACATGGACAACTATCTCAAAGAGGTAATCGATCAAGTCGAACAAGAAACAGGCTACAACCTCTTAACAACTGGTATGGACGTCTACACCAACGTTGATCCTAAAGTTCAACAACATCTCTGGGATATCTACAATACCGACGAGTATGTCAACTATCCTGACGATGAAATGCAAGTAGCTTCAACGATTGTGGATGTGACAAATGGGAAAGTTATTGCTCAGTTAGGTTCTCGTCACCAATCAAGCAATGTTTCCTTCGGAATCAACCAAGCTGTTGAAACCAACCGTGACTGGGGTTCTACCATGAAGCCGATCACAGACTATGCTCCTGCCTTGGAGTATGACATCTACGACTCAACTGCTTCGATTGTACATGATGTTCCTTACAACTATCCTGGAACAGATACCCCTGTTTACAACTGGGATAGAAGTTATTTTGGAAACATCACCATCCAATATGCGCTCCAACAATCACGGAACGTTACAGCCGTAGAAACCTTGAACAAAGTCGGTTTGGATAGAGCCAAGACCTTCCTAAATGGAATCGGTATTGACTATCCGGATATGCACTATGCCAACGCGATTTCAAGTAACACGACTGAGTCAAACAAAAAGTACGGAGCAAGTAGTGAGAAAATGGCTGCTGCTTACGCTGCTTTTGCTAACGGTGGTATCTACCATAAACCAATGTATATCAATAAAATCGTCTTTAGCGATGGTAGCTCAAAAGAATACGCTGATCCTGGTACTCGTGCCATGAAAGAGACGACCGCCTATATGATGACAGAAATGATGAAGACTGTCTTAGCATACGGAACGGGTCGTGGTGCTTATCTCCCTTGGCTACCTCAAGCTGGTAAGACTGGTACATCAAACTATACAGACGATGAAATTGAAAACTACATCAAAAATACTGGTTATGTAGCTCCAGACGAAATGTTTGTTGGTTATACTCGCAAATATTCAATGGCTGTGTGGACAGGTTACTCAAACCGCCTTACTCCTATCGTTGGTGATGGCTTCTATGTTGCAGCTAAGGTCTACCGTTCAATGATGACTTATCTGTCTGAGGATAACAACCCTGGCGACTGGACCATGCCAGAAGGCCTCTACCGAAGTGGTGAGTTCGTCTTTAAAAACGGTGCTCGTTCTGCATGGACTGCTCCTGCTCCGCAACAGGCCCCAACACCAGAAAGTTCGAGCTCGACATCAGAAAGTTCAACTTCACAGTCAAGCTCAACTACTCCAAGCACGAATAATAGTGCAAACAATAATACCAATAACCAGCAACCAAATACAACGCCTGGTCAACAAAACCAGAACCAAAATCAGAATCCTCAACCAGCACAACCATAACATTTATCATCCAGAGTTTTCTGGGTGATTTTTTCATAGCACTATTGCATTTATGTGCTTAACAAAAGCCTGAGAAGATGTCTTCTCAGGCTTTTTCTGTACTATAAACCTCATTGGGAAAGATAGGAAACGGATTTCGTAATCTTGTTAAGAGGTTTTACTAAATACTAGTCTTTCTTTGTTTTTGCTACAAAGAGAGCAGATAGGGCTAGGCTAACACCTGCTAGGAAGAGGGCTGTGTCAGATTGACTCTCACCTGTTGCTGGCAAGCTCTGTTTTGCTGTTTCTTGTCTAGCAATTTCTTGTTTATGATCTGGAGTCTTACCTTGATCAGAAACTAGAGTGCTAAGTTTAAACTCAGGTTTTTCTACTGTTGGAGCTGCTTGGTCTCCTACTGTTGCTAGCGGGCCTGTGTATTCTGGCAATTCATGCACTAGAGCCATCACTGCATTGACACCACCCTTGAACTCAGGTTTCTCTACTGTTGGAGCAGCTTGGTCTCCTACTGTCGCTACGGGGCCTGTGTACTCTGGAAGTTCATGTACTAGGGCTTCAACTGCATTGACACCACCCTTGAACTCAGGTTTCTCTACTGTTGGAGCAGCTTGGTCTCCTACTGTCGCTACGGGGCCTGTGTACTCTGGAAGTTCATGTACTAGGGCTTCAACTGCATTGACACCACCTGTGAATTCAGGAACCTCAAGAACGGGTGCTGGTTCTTCACCCTTGCTTGATTGAACAGGTTCTTCTGTTAATTCTTGATAGAAGCTCGCCAATTCATAAAACTCAGCCTTGCCACCTTCCCAGACTAATTTGACGTCTAGAAGAGAGCCACCATTTCGGATAGCGAAGGTTTGGAGACTAGATGTAATGGCACCGAGGTCTAGCCAACTGTCTTGACCATCCTTGAGTGTTCTAGCAAGAACACGTGCCTTAGCTCCTTCAGGAAGACTGGAAACGAGACGAAGGTGGTTAGCTTTGGTTGGTTCAGACAAGTGATACACCAATTCGCCCTTGTCTTTTTCAGACTTGTAGCTGGTCAAGACTTTGCCGTCTACAAGATTATTATAAAGGTTGCCTTGGCTTTCTCCACTACTTCCTTCTACTGTTGGATCATTGATTGGTTTGACAAATTCACCATCGTTGATGACCAATTCTGTAAAGCCTACAAAACGGGCATCATAGTCTGCTGTATAGAGGACACGGAGATAGTTAGCTTTGACTGGTGTCGCCAATTTACCCTCGATATAGCGATTTCCTGGCATCTTAGAATCATGTGTCCAACCATCTGTCAATGAATCATCGTGTTGGCTATTGGCCACACCATCTCCTACTGTCACGACATCTGTCCAAGTTTTACCGTCTTGGCTGACTTGAATCTTACCATCACGAAGGTAGTTTTGAGTTCCGTCTTGGATGTAGGCTCTGATCTTCTTGATGGTACGTTCGCTACCAAGTTTCAAGGTTACGTGACCATCTTTATGGGCGTAGTCTGAAAATTCAACGAAGTTGTTATAAACACCGTCAAATAGTTGATCTAGGTTGTTCAGCTTACGAACATCATTGCTTCCGTATGTTGGATGAATGCCCATTGTTGTAGATTCTAGTTTGGTTGGTTGCACTTCTTTAGTCGTCACAAGGAGAGAAGTCGCTGTAATAGCTTGCTCCTGATCTGTTTTGTTGACCAAACGCACATAACGTACTAAGTGGCTTGCTGCAGATCTATCAGTCAACTGGCTAGCCGGCATCCATTCTTGAGCATTTGCAGAGTACTCAAGACTAAGAGCTGGGTTGGCTTGGCCTTTGAGCTGGATGCTCTTGATTTGATGGATACGGTCAAGTTTCATACCTAGATAGCTATGAGCAGGGAGTTTGGTTCCAGCTGGAATTTGAAGTTCATAATGTCCCAAGCTATCCACTACCGGCGTTTCCTTCAAGGCATCGACGTTGGTGTCTGTTAACTCACTGTTTCCAGAGCGTGTCTCAACAGAGAAGTCCTGGATACGCCACCAGAGGTCGAGAGCCTTGGTATTGCGGACTCGGATGTAACGAGCATTGATCGCTCTGGTCACTTCCTTGGTTTGCTCACCTGACAAGCGATCGAGTTCCTGCCAAGTAGTACCGTCTGTAGAATACTCAAGCACACCTGTGGCAAGCTTATCACCCGTTCCTTGGCGAAGTCGTACTTTAGTGACTGACTTGACTTCACCGAGGTCAAGTTGTGCCCAAGCATCTACTGGTGTCGTATTGCTACCGTCAGCATTTGCCATCATGGCTTCTGTATTGTCCTTGCCATCAGTGATTTGACGGGCTGAGGTATTTAGTTTGTAAACTAAGTTTGAGCTTAGACTAACTGTCGTTGCTTGTTGGCTACGAGCTTTTTCAACTGGACGGTTGACTGCAATTTCCTGAACTGCAAACCAAGTGTTCTCGCGGTCTGCTGTCGCAATCATGCGAACTGCTTTGGCCTTGATGTTGAGATTCTCAAACTTAAGCAGGGATTCATTTCCGACATAGCTTGGCTCTTTCAAGGTTACCCAGTTGTCATTTTCATCTAGATACTGCACTTCTGCCTTACTAAAGGTATCACGTGGATTTGCCTGCGTTCCCATAGCAAAGGTCAAGGTTTGAATCGCTACTGGCTTGTTGAATTTCATACCGATATAATCACCTGTCTTGATGCTATTTGGTGATTTAATAATCGCATGAGTTGCCAAATCGCCATCCGTTACTTCTGCTAAACCACCTTCTACACCTGTTCGATTGGTGATAAAGGTACTGATGATTTGATCTGGATGCAAGACTTTTTGAACTTCAGATGCCAGAACTTCTTTCAGGGATAGGATAAATGGACGAATATGTTGAACACCCAATTCAGCTCTTTCCATATGGTCTACATAATGGAAGGTGTGAGTTTGAGACTGTTCGTACAATTTCAAACCTTTATAGTAGCTATCCCAAAGTTTGGCTGCATCGTTTGTAGCCATGGCTTCAGTTCCTGTAAGGAAGGCATCGAGAGCATTCATTTGATCGATTGCATTATCCAACCAATAGTGGATTTGGGCAACCATTTTTTTATCGCCTGATGCTTTATAGAGTTCGGCTGCTTCTTTAATCTTGGCAAATTCTGCACGCAAGGCTGCACGTTCGGCAGTCACATCCTGACCTGCTTTGAGCTTGGTCATGAAGTCTGTTAATTTTGGAGCTAAGTCTACCGATTCTTCTAGTTTGACGACACGATTATCCATGTTTTGGTTGATCATGTGCTTACCAAGTTCACGGAAGGCTGCCGATACCTTGCTATCTTCAAAATGACCATTTTCTACAAAGTTGAAGGCAATATCATTGATTTTCTTAGCTTCTTCTTCTGATTTCCACTGTTTCCATGAGTATTGAGCTCCTGAAAAGAGGGCAATCTTAGATGGTTCAGACTGTTGCATTGGGTTCAACATGATACCAGACAGCAAGCTAGGATCCACATTTGGATGAAGGAATTTCTCACCACCACCTAGAATCAAGTGTTGTTTAGAGTTATCTGTTACAGGCCAGTTAATCCAAAGTGAAACTGGGCGATAGGTCTTGCCTCCTGCGGATAGATTGTTTTTGAGAGTTGAAAGGAAGCTTTCAGAGACTTCGCCCCAAATCTTACCACCCGTCAAGGTCATGGATGTTGAACTTGGGAGATTTTCATTGAGGGATTTCAACTCATCCTCACGTCCATTACCCCAATACTGTCCAGGAACAAAGATCATTTCTTTGCGAAGACCACTGTAAGTTCCCTGCATTTCAGTCAACCACTTGGTCATATCTTGCATCAAGCGGTTGTAGCTATTGTAGCCTCCGACTGGACTTGGAGCATCATCTGCAAGGATACCAAATTCGCGGACACCCACTTTCATCAACTGGGTAAATTTAGCCTTGATGGTTGCCAAATCTTCTTGGTAATGCGCTTCATTGCCAAAGCGGATGCGGTTGTTCATGAATGGATGGATAGTCCAGACATAGCGGGTTTTACTTTGATTTCCGACACGAGCAAGTTCACGAATTTCAGCTAGTTTTTCTTCTGGATAGAGTTCACGCCATTTCTTGTTGTGGTATGGATCATCTTTTGGTGCAAAGAAGTATTGGTTCAATTTCAAATCGCCACCATAACGCATGAGCTCTGCACGATCGGCATTAGACCATGGATTTCCATAGTAACCTTCGATGAAACCACGGTTCTTGAGTTCTGCATAATCTTCTACTGTCACATTGCGAAGGACTGGCACTTGGCTTTCCTTGAGCATGTGTTTCAAGGTTGTCAAACCATAGAAGACTGCATCTGTGTCTTTTCCGACGATGGAAATCGAATTATCCTTGATGCTCAAGACATAGGCGTCAATCTTGTCAAAGAGACCTGCTGAAACCTTGGACAAGTTTTGCTCTGCTTGTGAACCTTGTCCATGCACTCCAAGATAGATATTGGTTGCGCCAGCGATTGCCGCCTTACCAGTTGTATAAGATACTTGATTGTCCTGCAAGACACTCTTCAAGCGATTGCGAGTATAGATATCGAGTTGATCGCCCATGACCAGATTGACTTGCTTGCGAAGGGCTGTGACACCTTCTCCATAAGTCACTTTTTGTGGAGTTGGGAAGACCTTGTACTCTTTCTTGAGATAGTCTGCGCTCTTGCTGGCAGCTGCAATGCTGTCTTCGCTAGCTGGTTTACTTGCAGTAAATTGATCTGCCAATTCAACTGTTCCATCACCGGTTTGGTCTACTTTTGGTTTTTCAGGTGTAGTTGGTTTTTCTGGTTGACTTGGTGCAGGCGTTTCTTGCTCTTCTTTGACAGGTTTCAATAGATGAATTTCAGCAGCACTTGCAAAACCACCAACGCCTTCCAATACTTTCAACTCAATCTTGTTGGTATGTACCGCCGCAAAGTTGACTGTTTTTTCTTGGGCGTTGTTGTCCCAGCTTCCTTCTGAAACCTTGACCATTTGGCCATCTTTTTGTGCGTAGATTTCGTAGCGCGTCACGACACCATTTCCACCACCTGGGCGTGGGAGATAGGTCAAGCCATTGACTTTTTCTGCTTCTTTCAAGGTCATAGTAAGGGTGTATGGCGCAGTGTCACCAGTCCATTTAGTATGCCAGAAGGTATTTGGATCATTGTCAAAGGCCTTTTCAACAGCGCCTTCAGTCGCGTTTCCTGGAAGTTGCTGACTGCTTGCGGTTGCAGTAATCTTATCATTTGAAATCAAACGAGGATTTACAAATGCTTTATCCGACAACTCTGCGCTATGCAAGATTCCTTTGAATCCACCGATGCTTTCAAGCGGTAGTACCAAGCTATTGTGGGCAAAGCGAGGGTGGGCTGGATTTGCGATACGCTCAATCTTTTCACCATCCACATAGACTTCGGTTGACTGTGGTTTAGTCACGATGGAGATTTGATAACGTTTGTTCTTTTCAAGTTTTTTATTGAATTGGATATGGAACTGTTCAAACTGGTAAGCAAGGTAGCCGTCTTTATCAGCTAGATAGATACGGTTGTCCCCACTTGTTGAGAAGGTTTGTTCCCCGTCTCCAGTGACAGTCACATCAAACTTCAAGACATGACTTGGACCAACATCACCTGCTAAGCCTTCGATGCTGCTATCTTTCTCAAAAGCCAAACCTTGCTCACTTGTCTTCACCTTCTTGCTTGCATAGTTCTTGACTGTTTCAGAATTGATGGTAAACAAGTCGCTTTGATCAATCTCTTTATCAGGATTTGACTGTGGCGCATAAGGACTCGTTGGCAGGGTGCGTTCTGCAAAGGTCGCAGCTGCACGGTCAGATCCCCAGGTGCGTTCTGCAGTGGTTTGCATGCTCTTGAAGAAGCGTTTGAAGATGTCATAAGAGGTCAAACCAGTCTCATGAAGGTCGATATTATCATTCCAAACTGCGTGACCACCACCAAGGATACTTGGATGAGAAGCTGGTAGAAGTGGACCTCCACCTGTTCTAAAATCATTCGGTGTCCAGCTATTGTACTGACGTTCGTAGTTAGCATAGTCCCCGTAGGCTGCTTGACTATTGCTTCCACTTGGCACACTATAGGTCGGTACATCCGTGATATTGATAATCTTAGCTCCCTGAGCAATGGCTTCATTTGGTCGTTGCCATCCGATACTCCAGATATCAACCTCTACTCCGTTCCAGTCAACAGGAGTGTTTCCACGTTTCGCACTGAGCGAGCCCCAGATACGAGGGGTATATCCCTTTCCTTTAATGTATTTGATAAGGTCATTGACATAGCGACGATAGCTTTCTCTGCTGCCATAGTATTCATCCGTTCCGATATGAACAGTGGACACGCCATGAAGCGGTGCATCTGGACCATCGAGGAGTTTGTCATAAACTGATTTGACAAATTTAAGAGTTTCTTCGTACTTGTTATCCAAGTCTAGCATGGCTACGCGCTCAACATTGTGCTTGCCTGCATAATCGCTCAAACTACCTTGATACATGAGGTCTGGACGGACTTTGACAAAGGACAAGGCGTGACCTGGTGTATCAATTTCTGGCACTAGGTTGATATGCAAGGCCTTGGCAAGTTTAATCAGATTTTGCATTTCTTCCTTGGTATAATGCTCGTCTGATGTTAGTTTTTGTCCATTCTTACCGACAATGTCTGTCTCCACACGGAAACCAGTCTTGGCATGTTCAAGAACATACTTGAGTTGTTCTTCTGGTGTTAAGCTCTTACCTGCCAAGTGTTCCTTAAGGAAGATATAGTTATCGTTGAGGTGCAACTGCAAGTCGTTCATCTTGTAGTAGGCCATGTTGAGCATGATGTCTACGAGGGTGTCATAAGGGATAAATTTACGACCTGTATCCAACATAAAGCCACGGTGACTGAAACTTGGGAAATCACGAATTTCGCCATTTTGTAGGTCTGTTTCTCCCATTTGAAGAAGAGTACGAGTGGCGTAGAAGGCTCCTGTATTTGTGGCAGCTTCGATGGTAATCACATCATCTTGGATAGTGATACCGTAGCCTTCCTTACCATAACCTTTGTTTTCAACCTTTTTAAACTCGATTCGTTTTTGAGCCTGTTTGTCACCTGTTGCAAGTTCCAATCCACGGCTTGCAAGGTCTGACTGGTAGAAGCTTGCAGCCTGATCAAAGCCCGAATCTCCTGTCGCAAGAACTGTATCTGAAGTGATAGAAGATTGACCTTCTTTTCCATACCATTGTTGAACAGCTGGTGCTACTTTTGGTTTGACACCCACACCTTCGTCCTGATGTAGCCCCTTGATGACTACTTCAAATTCCTTAGTGAAAGTATGACTGTCTCTGATTTGTTGCACCATGACCTTGACGCGTTGGTCTGTCAAAGGTTTATGGATACGATTTTGAAGGTCAATCACACCTTGCTTGTTGCTTCCGATAAGGCTAACTTTCCCTGGTAAAGTTGGTAAGACAAGAGACTGTCCGTCTTCTGCTACTGTTAGTTCGGTTACTTGGCGGATATCCGTTACCTTACTATGGTCCGGAACGTTAGAATACGCTCGAATTTCTTGGATTCCAACGTTTCTCCAGTTCATTGTTCCCGCTTGGTAATCATTGACCTCAAGTTTGAGATATTTAGCTTGAATACTATTGGCTAAGTCAACTTTCTCGTCTAAAACTGGATCTCCAGTCTTGGTATGAGCGAGTTTCCATTGCTTTTCTCCATTAGCGCCCACGTCTTCTTGACCTGCGTAATAGAGACTCCAAGATTTGATATTGGGGTCATTTTGCCCATTACGAAGACGACGATCCCAGTCAATTTCTACATGTTTGATCAAGGTAGTCTTTGGCAGAGTTAGTTCAAAAGTTGGTTTTGGTACATCTTTGTCTGTAGCCCAACGAGTATTGTCATCTCCATCGATAGCTTTATCCGCAGTAAAGTTGGTACCAGTCTCATGGTTGCTCGCCTGAGCAGTAGCACCTTCGAGATGGTTGACATCTTCTCTATCTTCAATTTGCTTTTCAGCTGGTTTTGCTGCTGGCGTAGCAGTTTCAGCTGGTTTATTGTCTGCCTTTGGTGTTTCAACCGGTTTCAGCGTTTCTGCTGGCTTGGGACTTGTAGGACTTGTCTCTGGTTTTGCCTCTTCACTTGATGTAGGATTGCTTCCTTCGTCAGTCGCTGGAGTTTCTTCATGACTTGCTTCTGTTGCAGCTTCTGCATCTGCCTTTTCAAGCGCAGCGGCTAAATCATCTGGTAACTTATCCAAGGCTTGAACATGAGTGATACTTCCCTCTGTCTCTGAAGGTGTCGCTGTTTCTGCCGCCTGAACCATATTGGCGCCAAAGATACTAGCACCAATCATAACGGAGGCTGCACCGATTGCAAATTTTCTTATACTAAAGTGACAGCGTTTCTCAAAAAAATGTCTATCCATCTTTCTCCTATTCCTTTCATCCGCATACATGAGTAAACGGTATCATTTCTCCTTTGAAAAAGGAGAGAACCAAGAGGTCCTCTCCGGCTGTTTGTTCCTTTTTGATTCGAGATCTTTTGGATTTCTAAAACCAAATCTGTTTAGTCTTCTTTTCGTTTTGTCGTAAGAACAGCAGCAGATAAAGCGATACTCACACTTGCTAAGAAGAGGGCTACTTCTGAGCTGTGCTCCCCTGTAGCAGGTAGTTTTTCTTCATCTTTCGCTCCCGGAGTTTTGGTTTCAGCTACTGGACTTGGAGTGAGCGGGTACTCAGGTTTTTCAACTGTTGGAGCTGCTTGATCTCCAGCTGTAGCCAATACACCTGTGTAGGCTGGCTTTTCATTTACCAAGGCCTCAACTGCATTGACTCCACCTCTATACTCTGGAACTTCATTTGCAGCCGCTAGGACCGCATTGGCTCCACCTTTGTATTCTGGTAATTCGTGAACCAAGGCTTGGACCGCATTAACGCCGCCCTTGAACTCAGGGACTTCATGTACAGCTGCTTCTGTTGCATTGACGCCGCCTTTGAACTCAGGTACATCAAGAACTGGTGGTTGTTCTTCACCCTTGCTACTTGTTGGAGCATCTGGTTTCGTAGCAGAATCTTTTAATTGGTTGAGATAGTCTGCGAAGTAGGCAACCATTCTTTCCGTCAAGAGGTGGTTATCCGTCGCATATTTCATGCTTGCCTGAACGCTAGCTACTTCCTCTTGATTGTCTTTGTCCGTTAATTTCTGCGCCTTAGCCAAAGCTGCTTCATAGCTAGACATGTCAAGTGGTGTTTCTGCTACCTGTGGACGGGTAAAGATGAGTTCCGCTGCAGATTGGTATTTATCGCCACCATCTCCGTAAGTCTTGATACCAGTAAGGACAATTTTCTTAGCCTTGATTGTCTTACCAAAGTCAATGTCTTTTGGCTTGTTGTTATTTGGCCAATCTGTTACGGTAAAGGTATGTTCCTTGCCAGACTCATCTGTGACAACCAGTTTCACATCTCGCAAGTTTCCATTTGAATCAGATGCACGTGGAACATAACGAAGTCCAGTGATTTCAGTTGGTTCTTTCAAGACCATGGTTGCAGGCTTTCCTACATCTCCACCATTCCAAGATGTATGCCATAGACTAGACACATTTCCATCAAAGGCATTCTCTAGACCTTCACCTGGTTGAGCTGGCGCATCCAAACTTTCAAAGTCTTCTGCTACCAAGGCTGTTTTCTTCTGAACCAAAGCATTCTTCAAGGCTTCAATCTTGGCAATCTCTGCACGCGCTTCTTCTACGCTAATGTCATCATCTGCTTGGCTGAGGTTAAAGACCGCCTCTTTCAAAGCATCCATAGACTCTTTCGTATAGTTAGTCATGGCAACCGTTGGCAAGTAGTTCTTCAGAGCATTTTCTGTCAACATCTTACCTGTTAGGGTAATTTCTTCGATGTGAAGATTATCCATCATGAAGTCGTTATAACCACGGAAGTTGGCATTTCCACCAGAATCACCACGAGTATTGCTTGCATTTCCAGTTGAGTAGATACCTACCCAAGTATCGCCTGTTTCTGCACCTGTCACGAGGAAGGTTGCCTTCTTGGCTTTCTTAGAGTCCGTCCAAGTATTTGGCAATTCATGCATTTCCAAGTTGCTTGCTTGACTACCACGACGACCTGACTGGAATTCTCCCTTACCGACTACAAAGGCATAGGTATTGTCAGAGCCTGCTTCGTATTCAAAGGTTACACGATAAGTCTTACCAGCTTCAAAACGGAAGTTTTGAGGGATTGTTTGGTAAACCAAGTTACGACGGCTCACTAGTCCATTTGTCTTCAATGACCAATTTCCTTCGATAACATCATCGACTTTCTTACCATTCCAACCACGCTGTGTATATGGATCGTGTTTTTCAGACAAGTGAGTGCGGTTGTCTTCGACACCTTCAACACCACCTACTACAAATGGGAAGATACCTTGAGCTACATTTTCAAAGTCTTGTTTAAATGTTCCTTTACCTGTATCATGCTTGTCTCCGTACATGCTTGAATTGTTTTCAAAGGTACGGATTTCATCAAAGTATGTTGCTTCATCACCAGCTTCACGACTCAATGTAAGAGTAACATTTGATACGTCCGATCCAGTTGTAAAGAAGGCGTACATGTTTTGGAAGTAACTTGTATCATCAACTGTAGCATTTTCACGACGATTGTTATGAGCATAAGCTTTGATATAGTTGAGAGCGAGTGACTTATTGGTGTAAGTAGTCACTTCTTTTTCGCCAGTATTCACTGTGATACTTGCCTTAGCATTACTACGGTTATCAACACCGACATAAACAGCATACTTGGTATTTGGTTTCAAGCCAGTCAGTTTCTGAGTAAGACTGACCTTGCTCTTATTACCTTGGATACGAAGCATTTCATTTGCACCTTGTGATTTGACAATTTCTGCCTTAGAAGCATCACCAGAAATGGTCCAGTGTTTCAAGGTTCCACTGTTAAATCCTTGGTCATAGATGTGCATGCCTTCGCTCCATGACATTTCAGGATTGGTTTGTTTTGAACGGTAGAGAACGTATGGTTGATTTGCTAGAAGGTCTAGGGTAATCTTGCCATCTTTTACAGTTAGTTCTTGCTCTTCTGTCTTACCTTGGTCAGTTAGCTTGTAAAGGTAAACCTTGCTATTTGCCCAATCGCTTGGAAGTGTCCAAGTTGTTGCACCAGCTTGCGTATTGAAGTAGTACATTTTTTCCTTATCAGTAGGAAGTTTCTTACCATTTGCATCCCAGTTCCAAGGAGTCAAGTAAGCTGAACCATCTTGGATGACACGTCCGTTGAGCGTTACTGTACGCTCACGGTATTGCGGGCTATTGACATCGTTTGACTTACGAGTCACAACTACTTTATTGTTATCCGCATCTACCAACTCCACTCGCATTTCTGGAGTCCATTTATAGGTGCTACCGTTATCGGTCATGGTAACTGGTGTACCATTTTCCCATTTACTTACAGTGAAGTGTTGGAAGTACTTAGTCATGACATCATGGGCAAATAAGTTGGTTACATAGCCATTGTAGTCGCTTCTTCCTTGCCAGCCTTCAAAGTCTTTCATGCTGTAGCCACCTAGAAGTGGGTAGTTGGCTGCACCACCGTAACTTCTGTAGTCCCCAACCCATGAATCTTTTTGGTGGTTGCGGATAAAGCGTGTGATGGCACTGTTGATACCTTTATTAGTGTAGCCACCATAGGTCAAGTCAGCTGCCCAGTGTTGGAAGGTAGAGTCGTATTCACCACCATGACCCCACTCAATCGCAAAGCGCCAGCCTTGTTTGTTGATTTCTTTAGCAAGAACGTGGGTAGCCCAGGCACCGTTATCACCTGATTGACCATTGCCCCATACGTCCACATAGATAAAGTCGAGACCTTCACCCAGTTTTTTCTTCAAGTCTTCCCAGCGAGCCAAGCGTCCATGCGCCAAGTCATAAGCAGCATCGATGTTGATACCTTGGTCTAACCAGTTCCAACCGTAGCTGTAGCTTCCATCTGGATTCTTACGAAGAATATTTTCATTAAAGTATTTAGACTCAGGATAAGTCTCAGAAGCGTTCACGTGGATACCAAGATGAGCTCCATATTTCTTCGCTTTTTCGATCAAGGTCTTGAAGTCTTCAACACCACCAATACGTTTACCAATATCAGCATAGTTCAAGTGTCCAGAGTCATGACCTTCACTACCATAACCTTTAAGGAGAACACCTTGCCCAAGACCATCTGTGTGGAGATTGATTTTCTTGATACCATCCAAGGTCATAAGGAATGGGTTTTGTGCTTGAGAACCAAAGTTCATCGCGATACGGTAAGCTGTGATATCCTTAACTTTTTCCCAACCTTGAGGGTTGTTCATGATGCTACGATAAGCAATGGCACCATCTTGCCAGTCGACTTTGTTGTCAGCATTGGCATCTTCGGTGATAACAACCTTGGCACTTGGAAGTTCCTTGGTGTATTCTGGGAAGACAATGCCCTTATAAGCCTTTTCCCATTGCCATTCAGAGCTGTGAATTCCGACATAGTTGGCATTTCCAACTGTTTCTTTATAGGCTGTCAAACGAGTCCAGTCATTCGAACCACCACCATAGCTGTTTTGAGAATTGCTCCAAACACCTGCAGCAAGCTTATCTGTAGAAACAAATCCATACATGTAACCCTTAGCCAAATCTTTCATTGGATTGGTTACATCGATATGATCATCCCCGCTGACATGGGTATTGTTTGACATGGTTGCCCCATCAAACTTAGCACCAGCTTGATCACTCGAAACAGAGACCAAAGCATTACCAAGGAAACTAATAGTTGAAAGCAATTTTCTTTCGTCATCAATCTTTTGACCTGGAGTAACTTGATTGTGGTTGACAATCTTGGTCACATCAAAGTGTAATTGATTATCCACAACTTGCAAGCGTACTGTCATTTCCGCATTGATTAAGTGAGCATCATCGCGAAGCTTCATCAAATACTCTGCTGTTGTCTCATTGATTTTCTTATAAGTAACTTCAGGGGTGATTCGGTGGTTATTGATAAAGACTTGATTGAACTGTTGCACCTGTCCTGGCAAAGTATGCCCATTCAAAGTATATTCTTTCACGCGTGGAAAGGCTTGGTCAATCACTGCCTTGAGGACCTTAGACTGGATCGTATCATAAGTCACCTTGCTATCATCAACAGCCGGACCTGTTTCTTTCTGGGCAGGAGTATCATCCGCTTTTACACCTTCTTGATTGTCTGTTTTAACGCTGACAACCGTACGGTCATTGCTATAAGTTCCTGCCTTGAGAAGGATCTTCTTCTCATTTTTAAGATTCTCATTGACCGCCCCAGGTAGGGTCACTGTGTCAAAGAGATTTACATCATTGTTGCTGGCATTGAGTTGTCCATCTGACTTGAGAGTGATAGAAAGACGATTTACAGAACCTGGTTCTGGTGCTGCCACACGGTTGCCTTTATACCATGTGCTATTACCTGGAGTTTTGTATTCCCAGAACCAGCCACCTTGGTCATATCCAACAAAAACATTGTTCTTGGTATCTTTAAATTTCAAGAAGACACCAAAGCGTGATTTGCCCTTTTCAGAATCATCTTTGAAGGTTAAATCAACCGTCGCATTTCCATTAGCGTCAACTGTCAATCCTTGTTTTTCAAACAAGGCTGGTTTACCATCATTGTCATTTTGGGCCGTTGAAGACAATTGATTGTAGCGAACACCCTTTTCTTCACGAATAGTGACGGTTCCTTGTTGCTCTTTATTCGCTACTGTTTGCCATTCAGGAGTTACTGCCTTAGGTGTTTCAGGTTTCGCAGCTGCAGGTTTATCCTCTTTTGGTTTTTCTTCAGCCGGTTTTTCTTTCTCTTCCAAGTCTGCTGGTTTCACACTTGAAATTCCCTGCATGTGGTCTTGGATCCATTTTAGTTGAGCTGGTGAGAAGAGAATACCGCCACTCCGTTTTCCAACTACACCATTTTGGTGTACACCGACTAGTTTGCCTTCTGTATCAAAGATACCGCCGCCACTAGCACCCGGTTTTCCTCCTTGGTAACCAATCCCTTGGACACCTTCTCCGTATGGTTCCGCAAAATCAACTGTAGTATTGACAATCGGATTCAATTTTCCTTCTGGATAACCAAAGACATGGAGTTTATCTCCAATTTTCTTAACAACTGGCTTTTTAGTTACTTCAACAGGCGTATTTTCTAGAACTGTACGCAATCTCACTAGGGCCAAATCATTTTTGAAGCCTTTCAGATAGCCTTCACGATCCCAATGAATGATATCTTTCTTGCTAAACTTGACATCTGGCAATCCTGGATATGAGATGCTATAGATATCTCCATCCCCTTGGTCATTGTCCACAACCTTACGGATATTGCCGTCTTGGCTGTCCTTGATAAAGTTATGAGAAACCGTCAAGACAAGGTCTTTAGCAACGACAATACCGCTACCTTCTCCTGATGGCGTCTTAATCTTAACAGTTGCGCCGTAGTTTAATTCCCCATTAGTAGTCTTAGCCACATCTTCTGGGACGAGCTTCCCAGTATCTTGGGCCAATTGATCCTTGTCAACTTCGCGCCCATTGTCTTCAGCTTTCTCCAACTTATCTTCTAATTCTTTTGGCAGATTGCTTGGCTTTTCAGACTTTTCTTTTTCTTGAGCCAACAACTCTTCTTCTGTTTGTGGGCCTTCAGTAGTCTCAGCTGAACCAGGATTCTGAGCGGCAGCTTCCTTGTCAAAATCGTGCCCCTCATCACTAGCCTTCTTATCCAAATCAGCTAGTTCACTCGGCAAATTATCTGTTGAACCAACTCTTGCTTGATCAGCTAATACTGGGCTAGCTGCGAAGAAAGTCGCTCCAATCATCACTGAAGCTACTCCAAGCGTAAACTTACGAATACTGAACTTACAGCGTTTTTCAAAAAATCGTTTATCCATGAACTCCTAAATCCTTTCATTTTCCAGTAAGCGTTTACATTTCTTTTTTAAAAAATACTCCTTTCTCTGAAAGTGCTCTGCTTATCTGTTATAAATTAAAAATAATTGTACTTTTAATATAACAAATAAAAAGTCAGAAAGCAATAGGAAATAGGTAAAATTCACTAAAATTTTCTCTTTTCTGAACAGTGCTAACGCTAAGAGTTTAAATAATCGCTTTACAGTTATAAAAAAGTTCTATCTCTAATCATTCAGGGACTTATACCAAGATAAAAAAGGACTTAACCATCATGTCGATGGCTAAATCCTTCACTTTTTTAAAGTTATTTCACATGGTTTGCGAGTTCTTCTTGGGCCTTTTTATTTGACTCTTCTTTTTCTTTCAACCATTTTTCTTGAGCCTTTTGGTATTCGTCTGTTGTCACTGCCTTATCTTGTACTTCTAGATATTTGTACAAAAGGGCTTCACTCATACCCTTGTTACCAGAGTATGCAAATGGAAGTGTAAATGGCACCATCTTAGACAACATTGGACGACCAGTTTGAGAAGTTGTTGGGATGAGCAAGGCACTGTCTGTCAACCAAGCTTGGGCAGCAGCATATTTCTCATAACGTTTTGAAACATCAGTGGTTTCTTCACCAGCTTCCACAACCATTTTTTCGTAATCTTCTAAACCAACTTGCTTAGCGGCAGCGTTGTTTGTCCCAGAATCAAATCCTAGATATGTTTTCGTGTTTTCTCCTACAGAAGGCTTGATAATATCAAGATAAGTAGATGGATCGATATAGTCTGGAGACCAACCCACGTTATCTGAGATATCCCAGTCTTCTCCAGCCGCAGTTTCAGCGAAGTAGGTAATGTTTTGAACATCATCTTTTTGAAGCTGTTGGATATCGATAACCACATTATCTGATCCTAGATTTTCTTCAACTGACTGTTTAAAAGATTGAACACGTTGAACTTTTGTTGTATTGGTTTGATCTACAGGCATATCCAAGTGGATTGGGAATTTCACACCTTCCGCTTGAAGGGCCGCCTTAGCTTTAGCGAATTCTGCTTTGGCTTTGTCAGGATTGTAGAGTCCATCTTGGGCATCATCCAAGTTTACGTTGCTCCACTCGTCTCCATAGGTCACCAATTTTTCTTTAACTAATTCCCCAAAGTTTTTCCCATCTGCCTGTACAAATGTAGGAGGAACAAATAAGTTACGAAGCAGTTTAGTAGCCCCGCTTGCACCATTTACTTGAGAAGCGTAGGCTGTTCTATCAAAACCAAATGCAATAGCTTGACGGAAGTCCTTATTCAAAAGGGCCTTCTTGGTTGATGCTTTTTCCTCATCTGTTGTCTTAGAAGTGTACTTATAAGACTGGCGATCGATATTTGTGCCTACTAAATAAGTAGTAGAATCTTGTTGGGTATAAACGATATTGTCTTTGAATGTTTTTTCAGTCTCTGAGTAACTAGCACTTGTTGGGAAGAGACGAGCCATTGTAAAGCTACCGTCTTTGAAAGCTTCAGTTGGCTTATTAGTATCTTGACCATCCCAGAAGGATAATTTCACTTTATCAAGATGGACATTGTCTTTGTCCCAATAGTTTGGATTCTTTTCGAACTCGACTGATGATTTGGCTACGATTGATTTGAGTAAGAATGGTCCATTATAGAGAATGCTGCTTGGGTCCGTACCTTTAGCAAAGTCATCCCCTTTAGAGTTCAAAAATTCTTCATTAACAGGAGCCAGAACACCCATTGTTGTCTTAGAATTCCAGAAACTTTCTGGCTTGTTCAATGTGTATTGAACGGTATAATCATCAAGAGCTTTGATTCCTACTTGAGAAAAATCTGTAATTTCTCCTTTGACGTAAGCATCCAATCCCTTGATAGATTCCTGAACCAGGTAAAGACCATCTGATTTCTTATCAGCAGCATACTTAAGACCAGTTACAAAGTCTTGAGCTTTAACTTCTGCATACTCCTCACCTTCAGATGTATACCATTTTGCATCCTTTCGGAGTGTATACGTGTAAGTCAATCCATCCTTAGATACAGACCAATCCTCAGCCATAGATGGTACAAAGTTCCCATAGCGGTCATTTTCAAGTAAGCCATCGATAACGTTACTAGTAATATTTGCTGTAGCTGCCTTACCAGTTGTCAAATAGTTTAGGTTATCAGGATCCGTTTCGTAAATGTATGAGAATGTTTTCTCACCTTTAGCATTTGAACTTGATCCAGAGCAGGCCGCAAGAGTTGCAGCTGCCAATAACGTCACACCCGCAAGGGCAAGTAGTTTTGAACTTTTCATTGTTTTCTCCTTTAAAACTTTCACCCCATTATAGTCCCTTTTCAGAAACATGTCAATAAAATTTTCAGAATTTTTGAATTACTTTGGTAAATTCTGAAAAATAAGTTTTCTATTATAAAATTATTATTCTCTAATACTATATTTTTATATCTTAAACCAGCAAAACAAGGACCGAAAATCAGATTTTTTATCATTTTTTTGCTATGATTAGATAGAAGAAAAGTTAAGGAGAAGACAATGATATTAATTACAGGTGCAAATGGTCAACTCGGTACCGAACTACGTTATTTACTAGATGAACGAAGTGTGGACTATGTTGCAGTGGATGTGGCCGAAATGGATATCACTAATGCTGAGATGGTTGAGAAAGTCTTTGCCGAGGTTAATCCAACTCTGGTCTATCATTGTGCAGCTTATACTGCTGTTGATGCGGCAGAAGATGAGGGAAAAGAACTGGATTTTGCCATCAACGTAACTGGAACTGAAAATGTAGCCAAGGCCTCTGAGAAATACGGAGCTACTCTGGTCTATATCTCAACAGACTACGTCTTTGATGGGAAGAAACCCGTCGGACAAGAGTGGGAAGTCGATGACCTACCTGATCCGCAAACAGAGTACGGACGTACCAAGAGAATGGGTGAGGAACTTGTTGAAAGCCTTACGTCACAACATTATATCATCCGTACTGCTTGGGTCTTTGGAAATTATGGCAAAAACTTTGTCTTTACCATGCAAAATCTTGCCAAAACCCATAAAACTCTCACTGTTGTCAACGACCAACACGGCCGCCCAACTTGGACACGTACCTTGGCTGAGTTTATGACCTACCTGACTGATAATCAAAAAGAGTATGGCTACTACCACTTATCAAATGACTCCACTGAAGATACCACTTGGTATGACTTCGCTGTCGAGATTCTTAAAGACAGTGATGTTGAAGTAGTTCCAGTAGACTCCAGCAAGTTTCCTGCCAAGGCTAAACGCCCCCTCAACTCAACCATGAGTTTAGCCAAAGCGAAGGCGACAGGTTTCGTCATTCCAACCTGGCAAGATGCCTTTAAAGAGTTTTATAAACAAGAAGTAAAAAAATAACAGATTGCGACACACATAAAAAGCAAGAGAACTCAAAGTCTCTTGCTTTTTAGTATCTGATTAGTTAATTACTTGTTGCGTCTTGGCATAGTTAGCCTCGACTGCTTCTTTTTCAGATTTCCACCAGTCTTGGTTGTCTGTGTACCACTTAATGGTCTCTTTGAGACCTGCTTCAAAGTTGGTAAACTCAGGCTTCCACCCTAGTTCATCACGAAGCTTGCTAGCATCGATAGCATAGCGAAGGTCGTGACCAGCTCGGTCCGTCACATGATCATAAGCATCAGCTGGTTGCCCCATTTCCTTGAGAATGAGTTCCAGGACTTCCTTATTGTTCTTCTCACCATCCGCACCAATCAAGTAAGTTTCACCGATTGTACCTTTTGTCAAAATTGTCCAAACACCTGAAGAATGGTCATTGGTATGAATCCAGTCACGAACGTTTTTACCTTCACCATAGAGTTTTGGCTTGATTCCACTCAAAATATTGGTGATTTGGCGCGGAATGAACTTCTCGATATGCTGGTAAGGACCATAGTTGTTTGAACAGTTAGAAATAGTCGCTTTAACACCAAATGAGCGCACCCAAGCTTTGACAATCAAGTCTGAAGCCGCCTTGGTTGATGAGTAAGGCGAGCTTGGATTGTACTTGGTTTCAGCTGTAAACTTCTCACCTGGACCTTCTCCATGACCTGGTAAATCTTCACGTAGAGGCAGGTCCCCATAGACTTCGTCAGTTGACACATGGTGGAAACGAAGGTCGTATTTACGAGCCGCTTCCAAGAGTGTATAAGTCCCGATGAAGTTGGTGTGGATAAAGGGACTCGGGTTATTAAGTGAGTTGTCATTGTGACTTTCGGCAGCGTAGTGAACAATGGCATCTGCTTGAGCAGCTAGCTTATCGACCAAGGCTGCATCCGCAATATCTCCAACAACCAACTCAACACGGTCACCTAAAATTTCTTCAATATTGGCACGATTACCTGCATAAGTCAGCTTGTCCAGCACTGTCACATGGACATCTGGGAAGTTGTTATAGACATAATGAACAAAGTTAGAACCGATAAAACCAGCCCCACCTGTCACGATGATATTTTTGTATTCAGTCATTTTTATTCCTTAACCTTTTTACAAATCTTCTTTTCTTAGTGGTTTGACATCCTTAAGCAGTGGATGATGTTTATCTGCTTCCGAAACTTCTGCTTCTGCTAGGTTTTCCCACTGGATGCCCAAGGCTGGATCTGCACAGTTGACAAAGGCATATTTAGGCTTTAGTTCAAGTGCCCAGTAGTCATTGACCAGATAGCTATAAGAAACTGTATCCGAGAGTACTTGGAAACCATTGGCCACGCCACGAGGGACAAAGATTCCCTTACTTGCATCAATCTCGGTCTGATAAACATTTCCAAAAGTCTCACCTTCACGTAGGTCAACCCATGAACCCAGAACCTTGCCACCATCTGCTACTGAGATGTACTTATCCCAAGGTTCAGCATGGAGGCCTCGGAGAACATTTTTGCGAGAAAAGCTGACGTTGTTTTGCAGTTTTCCTTCAGCAAAGAAGCTTTCAGGAAAACCAAGTGGTAGCATCTTTTCTTTCTGAAAATTTTCCTTAAACCAGCCACGATTGTCACCATGAACCGGAATGTCAAACTCTAACAAACCTGGAATGGCATCAATCTTGTGCACTGCAAGTGTTTTGCCGAAAAAATTATCTGTCATCTAGATTTCTCCAATCAAACGAAGCAAGTATTGCCCGTATTCATTCTTCTTGAGAGGTTGCGCCAACTTCAGCACATCTTCGCGGCTGATATAACCCATTCGGTAGGCAATTTCTTCCAGATTGGCAACCTGAACATTTTGCATCCTTTGAACCGTTTCGATATATTGGGAGGCCTCTAACAGGCTCTCATGTGTCCCAGTATCCAGCCAGGCAAAACCACGTCCCATAACTTCAACTGACAAATCCCCACGCTTCAAATAAGCATTGTTAACATCTGTGATTTCCAACTCGCCACGAGCACTCGGTTTTATCTGTTTGGCAATCTCCACAACGTCATTGTCATAGAAATAAAGACCTGTCACTGCATAGTTAGAGCGAGGATTCTCCGGTTTTTCTTCTATGGAAATAGCATTCATGTCTGTATCAAACTCGACCACACCAAAACGCTCTGGATCCTTCACTTGGTAGCCAAAAACAGTCGCGCCCTTCTCTTTCTTGGCTGCCTTTTGAAGCATTCTGCTCAAACCAGGTCCATGATAGATATTATCGCCTAAAATCAAGGCAACACTATCGTCACCAATAAATTCTTCACCAATAAGAAAAGCCTGAGCAAGTCCGTCGGGACTAGGCTGTTCCGCATAGGAAAGCTTGATCCCAAATTCGGAACCATCCAAGAGCAGGTCCTTAAAACGGGGCAAATCCTGTGGTGTTGAGATGATCAAAATGTCCTTAATCCCTGCCAACATCAAGGTTGACAAAGGATAGTAAATCATGGGTTTATCATAAACCGGCATCAGCTGTTTTGACGCAGCTCGAGTAAGTGGGTACAAGCGCGTTCCCGAACCACCCGCAAGAATAATACCTTTCATAATAGATTTCCTTTCTGGCTAATTACCTATCCTATATTATGTGTTATTTTGTCCCAAATTCTCTAAGGAATTTACTTCAATTTGGATAAGGCAGCTTTTAAATAGGCTCCGTCTCGAAGAGCAGCTCCAACTTTCCTAGCCTGTTCTGAAAGTTCCTTGTAGTCTTGAAGTGTCAAATCATCTAGTGCTTTTTGGAGGTCGTGTAGAGAATCAACTGCTAGACCACACTGTTTATCCAGTACAAAATGTGCAAGGGCAGACTCTTTCCAAACCACCAGAGGAAAGCCCGAAGCCAAATAAAGAGAGGCCTTGTGCGAGTTGTTAAAGCGTAGGTAGTTTCCGTAAGAACCTTGGCAGGTTTCTGAGCTGTCTCCGTCCCAGACCAAACCAAAACTACCTTCAAGAGCAGTTGGGAGATCATCTGGCATAAAGGAACCAAAGTAGCTAGTGTTTTTCAATGCACGACTTTCATCATAGCCCACTCCATACAAGTTATAGGCTGGTTGTTCTGGTAAATTATAAAGATAACCTGACTTTGCAGGGTTCAAATTTCCAGCTACGATAATAGGTTGGTCTTTTTGAGGAAGAGCTTGTACCTCAAAGTTAGGAATCAGATAGTCAAAAATCTCCAAGCTAACCATTTTATCTGCTGGCACTCCTTGACTTACCAGAACTTTCTTCATGATATCGTTATGAACGATAATGCCATCCACTGACATCAAAGCTTTCTTTTCCTGGAAGTAATTGCGCACTTTATGACGGAATTTCACTTCCGAACCTGCTGCATGACGCAAGGTTTCAATATCATGGATCAACAGATAGAATTTTGCTCCTCTTTTTTGCGCCTGCTTGATGAGTTGTGAGATGAAAAATGTATGGTGGATAATAGGGAACTGAATCACCAATTCATCTCCAGCTCCCAACTGATCAAACACAGACTTGGTCGCACGATATTTGTGTTGTTGAGCTTTAAAGAAATTCATCTTATACCAATTCTCAACCTTGAGCTCCAACCCCTCATAACCCTCTGAGATTAGAATAGCTTCCACGTCATTTCGCGCCTTACTCCCTGCATTCTTTTCATGTGCATTATGCAGAAATGAATCCTTCAGATAATATTTCACCTTTTCTCCCCTTTATCTGTGATGTTCTTAGATGCTCCCTAGTTCTTCTTCTACCACATCCAATGCACGTTCAACAGTCACATGCATATCATAGTATTTATAATCTGCCAAGCGACCACAGAAGATAACGTGGCCATTTTTCTCAGCTTCTGCTAGATACTGCTCATAAATTGCATTGTTTTTGGCATCATTGATTGGATAGTAAGGTTCATCTCCTCTTTTCCAATCTGCTGGATATTCACGAGTAATAACGGTCTTGGCTTGAGTCCCAAACTCAAAATGTTTGTGTTCGATGATTCGCGTATAGGGAATATCACGTTCAGTATAGTTGACTACAGCATTTCCTTGATAATTTTCTTGATCCAAAATCTCATGCTCAAAACGGAGACTACGATACTCTAGTTCACCAAACTTGTAGTCAAAGAACTGATCAATCATCCCTGTGAAGACAATCTTAGTTGCTGAAGCCTCCAAGTTCTCCCGATCAGCAAAGAAATCTGTATTAAGCTCTACTTCGATTCCTTCCAACAACTTTTCGATGATGACATTGTAACCACCAATTGGAATCCCTTGGTAACGGTCGTTAAAATAATTATTGTCATAAGTCAATCGAACTGGTAAACGCTTGATGATAAAGGGTGGTAGTTCAGTAGCAGAACGCCCCCATTGCTTTTCGGTGTAGCCCTTGATTAGCTTTTCATAGACATCCGTACCAATCAACTTAATGGCTTGTTCCTCTAAGTTTTTAGGCTCAACATCTTGCATGTGTGTCGTCTGCTCAGCAATCTTGTCCTTGACTTCTTGGGGTGTCTTTGTCCCCCACAAAGCATAGAAAGTATTCATGTTAAAAGGCAGATTGTAAAGATGTCCTTGATAGTTGGCAATAGGAGAATTGATGTAATTGTTAAACTCTGCAAACTGATTGACATAATCCCAGACCTCTTTATTGGATGTATGGAAGATGTGAGCTCCATACTTGTGGACATTGATTCCTTCAACAGATTGGCAATAGATATTCCCACCAATGTGTTCTCGTTTATCAATCACCTTCACCTTCTTGCCACGTTTGTTAGCTTCGTAGGCAAAGATTGCACCTGACAAGCCAGCACCGACAATCAAATAATCGTACATAAAATCTCCTTATTTCTTTAAAACACTTTTTAGTTCTTGAAAATCCAAGACACGTAAGAGCAAAATCAAGCCACCATAGACTAGGAAGCCAAGGGCAGCATAAATCAAGACATTCACAACAGACGAGAAGTGCATGAAAGCTTGTGCAGAATACAGGGCGCCGTACATCAGTAGTGCTGCTAGAAGTATTTTTAGCATGGATGGTAGAATCTTGACCTCTTTTAGATACGAACGTGTAAAGTAGAGTTGAATCAGCCAGACCAAACCTTCAGTCGCAACAGATACAATTGAAGCTCCAATATAGCCCAGAGGCGGGATTAAGAGGAGATTCAAGCCCACACTAAAAACAGCTGGAATAGTTGTTGATAGCATAAATTCACGATTTTTATTGTGAGGAATCAAGATTTGAATTCCCATTATATTGGTCCAGCCAATAAAGAACATTCTAAAGACCATGATGGCAATCGCATAGCGAGCATCTTGGAAGTCTTGCCCCAGGAAAAAATTGACAAAATCTTTGTTAACAATTAAAATCCCCGCAATCATCGGGAAGATAACCAAGTTATACACTAAGAAAGACATTTCATGTAACTTGTTAACCGCCTTTTGATTACCTGATGAGAGGAGATTGGAGACCCGAGGCAACATAACACTACCAAGCGACGTTACCAAAGTCAACAAAATATTCAATAATTTCAAGGCTTGATCATAGATCCCGACATCCTTGGTCGAAGACAAGGCACCCAACATGGTGCGATCTAGCGTGATGTAGAGTGAAATGGCAATCTGTGGCAGAAACAAGAGAATGACTGGTTTAATATGCTCTTTGGCATAGGCTATATCCAAATGCGGCTTGCGAATGTGCTCCCGAGCAGGAAGCCACATACTCAACTGACCTAGTAGATCATAAGCAACCAAGAGGATGATATACAAGTACAAGTCGGATGGTTTCTTAACAAATAGGAATATCGAAACAACACCTAGAAGTTTGACCATTGTGTTACGAGCTGTGATTTTTTTGAAATCTTCTAACCCTTGAAAAAGCCAAGAAATATCAAAACCGCGAGACAGCAAACTAAAGCCAAGTATATAAGCAATTGGATTGTTCATCGACGGCACAAGCAAGCAGACAACTATATAAAGCGTAACCGCTAAACAGGTTGAAAGGACTTGTAAACTGTAAATACCCCAGAAGGTCTTTTCGACTTCCTTACGATGGCCGGAAATTTCCTTTGTCCCATAATTGGCCACCCCAAGTGTCGCTAAGAGTATAAAGTAAGTTACTATTGAGTTGTAGTACCCATAGGAACCTAAGTCATTGGATGAGAAAACCCGAGTAATATAGGGTGTAGTAATGACTGGTAAAACGATTACTAACAGCTGATAAGAAAGATTATATAAATAATTTTTTAATACTTTCACAAGGAGTTCCTCGTTGTAGATTTCTTCGATTCAAATTCAATAACTGGCAAGGTTGCAAATAGAGTAAACATAAAAATATTATAAGACGGGCGAACCCAGAAGGCCTCAAACATACAGTTGACTGCTATTAAGGATAAGGCCGTCAATAGCAAATAATTCTTTTTGCGATAAAGTGACCAAGACCTAACTATGTATAACACGACCAATAAGAGAACTGGAATCATCCCATAGGTAAAGAGCATCTGAACGTAGGAAGAGTCTACATAGTCGTAGCTCAAAACGGATTCTGTACGCCCCCCATAACCGACAAATGATATGCCCCGAATCCCAAACCACTGCACTGCATATTTTTTTAGTGCCTCATGTCCTAGGTGTAATCTCATACTAAAAAAATTGTTTAGAGCCACATACATTGGATGAGACCAGGTAAATTTAGAAGAGAGATAAATCATTACTGAAGACGCTATACCAGCCGATAAAGGAAGTAAAGCAAAAAGCCGTCGCTGTTTATCATTTCGGAAATAAAAGTACAGAAAAATGAGCGCCATTACAGTAATAGAAGCGGCATTAAGCCTCGCATCGCAATATCGAATAATGAAATAAGCCAGACCAAATCCTAAGGCAGTCCGTAAAACAATGAATTTCTTTCTAAAGATATACGATATAGCTGTATATAGATAAAAACAGTGAGAAGCAAAATCAGTTGGATAAATAAAGCCAAATGAATTTCGAACAACGACTCCCGCAGATCGTGATTGGACAAATTGCAAGTTTGGAATAGCACCAATCACAGCCAAGAACACTATCAATACAATAAAAAACAAGGCTACAACAGAGTATATTTTAAGTACACTTTCCATCTCAGCCTTGTAAAGAAAGACAAGCAGAAACATATACATCAATGCATTAAGGTTCCCAGTCTTATAGTAAACCATGCCCCCAGCAAAAAGAAGAATTGGTGCAAAGATGAGATAGCTTATAGAGTAGTGATGAATATAAGCAAATCGCATAGCAAGTAACAGGACCGCAAAAAAAGGAACTACATTAGGAATATTAGGTAAAACAGGAGCTAACATAGACGTATTGATCATATCTATGGAGACAACCACTATTAAAACTGCTGCAATTAGCAATTTATCACGTTCTAACTTTAACATTTTCTTTTTCCTTTTCTTCTTTCATCCCTAACTCTTACTTAGGATTTTTTTAACTTTTTAAATTGATAATAGAGTCGCGGATACTTAGTAACTAAAACATAGAGGATCCTACGTTTCTTGCTAACTCTAGCATTCTTCAAGACAAGAGGCAAATAAGGCCTGGTTTTCTCCTGAAGTCTCTTGAATTCTACCGAATCCCCATCCTTAATCATCGTAAAGATAAGAAGACTTCCTGTAAAGAAGCGTGAAATGATGGCTTCTTGGAGTTCTGAACTCTCAGGATAGGTTGCATTCACAACCTCTTTTAAATGATCAATTGCTTCGTAAAACTCGTATTGTTTTGGCGTGAAAGCCGAGGCAGTAATGCTACCAGGTCTATGGTAATAATGGTAAATCGGAAGATGGTACAAGGCCACGGATTGGGCTTGGTTGAGATGCTCACTGATAACATAGAGGTCTTCGTAGATGCGCCCCTTGGGGAAGGGAGCTTTCTCAAGAAGTTCTTTCCGATAGAGTTTCCCACAAGCAGAGACCGTTACAAGGTCTCCATAAAGCATCTCAGTCAGAGCCTTTGCCTTGTCATAGACCTTAACTTGGTCTAAATCAAGCTGATCCAAGTGAAAATTTTGAAAACGATGATAGTGAGCTGTTGGCTCTACTTTGCCACTCACCATATCTGCTTGGGTACGACTTTGTAGCTCTGCTAGCAGTTCCAAGGCGCAGGGTTCCAGATAGTCGTCTGGATCTAGGAAAGTAATCCAGTCGCCCTTGGCTCTCAAGACCCCATAGTTCCGAGCATCAGACAAGCCACCGTTGACCTTATGGTAGCTAGTCACCCAATCATATTGCTGGGCATACTGGTCACACAAGTGTCCTGAGCCATCACTCGAGCCGTCATCAATCAGGAGGACTTCCATATCCTTGTAAGTCTGATGTTTCAAACTCTCCATGGCATAATGAAGGTAGTCCTCCACATTATAAACAGGCACAATTACCGAAATCATATTTTCTTTTCTTTCTCTTACTTAGTTTTACAGTTTAAATCTCAAATGAACTTCTATCTGGAAGCAGTTGATCCATAGCCTTGATAAAGTCTGTCATCACCTGCTCCTCGTCTTGAATGTTAAATCCATCATTGATACACATAATTTGGTATTTGCCAGAATTTAGTATCTTCCAAAAATCTGGTCCGGCATTATCCAAAGAAAAGAGTCCTCCCAACTTAGGATTTCCGATAGCGTATTTACCACTGGCAATCTGCCAATACTTAAAGAGCCAAACATTGGTATCAGAAGGATTTCTAAAGCGACTAGCCGAGGTTCTTTCCAAGACAGCTTTTTCCTTTTCCCATACCAAGTTCATCGTTGATCTTAGTAGAGGATAGGGCAGATGACTCTCCCAGAAACCACAGATAAACTGACTATTTCTGTATAGTAGCGACTTAACGATACTTTTTAATCCCTGCTTTGGATCAAAGAATTGGCCATTCTTCAAAATTTCATTTCGACTGAAATAGCTAGTGACAATCTCCATGTCATTTACCTGAAAATTCCCCGTTCCATATCGCTCAGGAATAATCGGTGAAAGAGCCGTATTATATTTAGGTAAACCATCCTCTGAGAAAAAATCTGTCGGCTCGACTGGAGCTGTCAAATACATATCGTCATTAAAAAAAACAAAATGCTCTGAGAGACCAGGGATTCGATGGATGTTACTTTCGATAGGATTGGCAGAAAAAACTGGCAGGTAGTCATTACAGATAATCTCTGTATGATCTACCAACACCAATTTTTCACTATTTATATCTAACCAGCTTGGCTTTTGCTGGTCGGTCACGAGGTAGACCTTATTGACCCAAGGAGCAAATTTTTCAACTCCTCTAAACCAATATTTAAAGGTCCCCCATTCTCGGTAAGCCTTGACTGAATTCATACTCTGTTTAGAAGTATTAACCGAGCCATCATAGCTTGATTTTTTTTCTTGCCACACAGGATCATTCCCATCAACCCAAGTAACAACAAAATCTATTTTATTCATAACTAATCTTTTCTATCTGTTTTATACAACTCCGAGAAGTTCTTGATGTAACTCTCCAAAGAAAACAGCTCTTTTTGTCTCTGATATCCTACTCGCCCAAATTTTTCTCTTTTTTCAGAACTATCTAGTAAGAGAGAAATGGCATTAGAAAGTTCTTGAGGACGATTTGGTTTGACTAAGCAACCACTTTTGTCATCTACTACCATTTCAGCTATTCCCCCATTGTTATAACCAACAACTGGTTTTGAACAAGCCATAGCTTCTAGGACTACTGTAGGTAGGGAATCAGGTTTTATACTTGGTAAGACAAAGATATCAAACATATTATAAAGTTCAGAAGTCTTATCGTAGTAATCAATACGATGAATTTGTGACACAACAGATGAAGAAGCTATTCTCTTATCTAGTTCTTCTAAGCGCCATTCTTCACCAGGAAAAACACCTCCAGCTAGGAAAGCCACCGCTTGCTCATTCTTTTCCAAAAGTGGCTCGACTGCTTCTATGAAATCATTTTGTCCTTTTATAGCATTGACCCGACCAATCATGCCAATCACAAGTGCATCTTGCGCAATGTCAAATTTTTCACGAATAGAAGACGCATCCATTGGATAATAGACAGCATTATCGACACCGTTATAAATCACTTCCACTTGGCTATCTTTGATAAAGGGAGACTGTTTGATATGATTAGCGACCGCTTGGGACACCGTCACAATCTTGTCTGCATATCGTCCCATGAGCATATTGATAAAGTCAGAAATAGCTTTGGGTTTGACGATAATCTCATGAACATGCCAAATCAAAGGCAGCTTGAGCTTGCGTTTCAAATAGATGCCCTCCAAAACAGCCGCTGTATTATTGTGAACCATATCTATACTGTGTTCTCGAGCATAGAGGGCGATTTGCTTAGCATAGAAATTATAAGAGCGAATATAGTCAGCAATGCCTTTAGGATTAAAGTATTTTCTACGTAAAATCGGATAATCCAACACGCTGACCTTAGCTCCAACTTGGCGCAAAGCCTCGACTAAAACACCGTCATTTGGCAAGATGACGTGAGCTTCAAATTCTTTGGAATCCAATCCTTTGATCAATTCCAATAAAACCTTATCTGCTCCATACATTTCTGCACCAGCATGCAAGTATAAAATCCGTTTCATTCCCTATCCTTTAAACACTTCTTCATAATCTGACACAATCTTTTCCCATGTGAAAGCCGAGAGGATTCTTTGACTTGACTTGAAATCCAAGTCAGTTATTGCTACCTGATCAAATCCCTCTACTTCCTCAATGACACGAGCCAACTCATCTTTTTTCCAATAAATGGCCCCGTCTTCACCAACCTCACGGTTAAAGCCAACATCTAGCAACAAATTCAGTTTTGTGGATGCTAGAGCTTCCAGTAGAGAAGGGTTGGTTCCTCCAACCTCATGCCCATGGAAATAGGCAAAGGCATTTTCGCGAATGTACTTGAGTAACTCTTGGTCATAGACAGTCCCGACAAATTTGACCCTAGGATCTTTATCAAAACCAGTATCTTGTAACAACTGGTCGTAAAATTTATTCTGCTCCACATTTGTGATGAGAACAAAGTCCTTTTTGGACTTGGACTTGATAAATTCACGAATCATGGCTTCGTAGTTGTTTTCAGGAACGAATCGTCCCACTACTAGATAATAGCCATTTTCGCTAACTCCTTTTTCCTGATACCAGTTCCGAACTTTGGTATCTTCTGCCTTCAGGATTGAAGGGGCTGTATCTGTCCCATAGGCAATATAGGTGGTCTTTGGTTGATACTGCTTATAATCCTCTTGGATATATTGTTCGATATTTTTACTGTCACAGACCAGTAAATCTGCATGTTTGACCATGAGCTGCTCTGAAAATTTCCAGTACTTACGAACTGGCAGGCTCCACTTTGCTCGCAGCCATTCATGGCCATCAGGATTTACCAGCAAAGAGCCACCGATCGCACGAATTTTTTTCTTAAGTCCAGAAATAAAAGGACCGATGCGACAAGCTAGAATGTAAAAAATGGGAGCCTCGTCCTTGTTTTCCTTAGCCAATTCAATAGCCTTATTGACCGCTGCAATATCGTAAGCGATGGCGCGGGCCGGTCCGATATTGGGTACATCGATGTTGAAGCAAATGGCTCCATTGTGCTCAAACTGGTCTTCCGTAATACCAGACTTGGCTGAATTTTCACGCATACAAGCAACATAGTATTGTATGTTGCTGTCTTTTTGATATTCGGTTAATTTTTCAACAAAGGTTTCAAATCCTCCATACTTGGCAGGAATCCCCTTTGAACCAATGATATAAACTGACTTTTTCATCTCTCTCCTAACAGGACTGAAGGGCAGAAATTACTTTGCCCCATCTCTCATAAATACAACTTTAACGGTCTTTAACAATATTTCAATATCTTTCCAAATAGTCCAATCA